>NZ_LVCT01000087.1:0-7737 GCF_001647205.1 Rhodococcus sp. EPR-134 | reverse complement strand
GGCACCCACCGAGCACAGGATCTGCGTGAGCGTGACCATCAGCATCATCCCGCCGGTGGAGAGGATGTAGCCGGTGTCGCCTTTCGTCACGCCGTTGTCGATGATGTCGGCGTTGAGACTCGGAAGGTAAAGGGCCGCCATAGTCGAAATAAACTGCAGGACGACAACGCCCGTGAGTTCACCCCGGTACGGCGTCAGATAAGTGCGCAGCAGCCTGATCAGCATAGTGAGCGAAGGTTACCAATCCTGGCCGACATGTGCCGCTGGATATTTCGATACACAAAAACTGCTGTGCGCCTTTATTAACCGCGGGGGGTTAATAAAGGCGCACAGCAGAGATCAAGCAGATGCGGACTGAAGCTCCGCTTCCTTTTCTTCACGGAGGGCCTTGCTGAGCTTCTCGCCCTCGATGTCGACGTTCGGCAGAATCTTGTCCAGCCACTTCGGCAACCACCACGCCTTGTCGCCGAGCAGTGCCATGACGGACGGGATGATCACCATGCGCACGATGAAGGCGTCGAAGAACACCGCCGCGGCAAGCGCGAAGCCGATCGACTTGATGAACGAGTTCGGTTCCGCGATGAAGGCACCGAACACGGAGATCATGATGACCGCAGCCGCACTGACGACCCGGGCGCCATGGTTGAAGCCGATGGTCACGGCCTCCTTCGCGCTCGCGCCGTGGACGTACTCCTCACGCATACGCGTCACGAGGAACACCTGGTAGTCCATCGCGAGTCCGAACACCACACCGATCAGGAAGATCGGCATGAAACTCACGAGTGGTTGCGGGTTCGAGATGATGCCCAACCAACCGTGCTGGAAGATCGCCACCGTCGCACCGAATGTCGCGAGCACGCTGAGCAGGAAGCCGAGCGTCGCCGTCAGCGGAACCAGGATCGAACGGAACACCAAGAGCAACAAGATGAATGCAAGGCCGACGACGACGGCCAGGTAGGGCACCAATGCATCCTTCAGCGTGTCCGAAACGTCGCCTTCGAGTGCGGTCTGACCGGTGATGCCGTAGCTGACGCCGATCGAATCGTTGAGTCCGCCTTCGGCTCCACGAAGGCTGGACACCAGATCCATCGTGGCGGGGTCGGTCGGACCACTCTTCGGAGTGATCAGTACCTGCGCGGTCTCGCCGGCCTCGTTGACCCCGACGACCTGTGCGTTCTGGACGTCATCGAAGCTCGAGATGGTCGAGACGACCTCCGCAAAGGCCTCCCCGGCGGGAACGCTGGCCCCCTTCGCGTCGACAACGGCGATGAGCGGTCCGTTGCGACCGTCACCGAAGCCCTCGTCGATCAGGTCGTATGCCTGACGCGCACTGGTCGCCGGGTCACCGGTGGCCTCCGACGGCAGTGCCAGGCTCAATCCCGTTGCGGGCAGAGCCAATGCGCCCAGAAGCACTACTCCACCGATCAGCGGCACGAGCGGACGACGGACGACGGCACTGATGAAGCGCAGAGCCAACTTCGGCTTGCCCGAATCTTCGTCTTCGGACTCCTCAGCGCGCTTGCTGAGGAAGGGAATCTTGCCGGCAAAAGCCTTGCGTCCGAACATACCCAGGATCGCAGGCAGCAAGGTCAAGGCGATCAGAACCGCGATCAGCACGGTAAAGGCCGCTGCCGCACCCATATCGGAGAGGAACGGGATGCCGACGACGCGCAATGCAACCAGCGCGATGATGACCGTCAAACCAGCGAATACCACTGCGGAACCGGCGGTTCCGACGGCGCGACCTGCTGCTTCGGCACGGTTGTCGGTAAGGGTGAGCTCATGCCTGAACCTGGACATGATGAACAGCGAGTAGTCGATCGCCACGGCCAGACCGATCATGATCGCCAACGTCGGAGTCATCGAACTGAGATCCATGAATCCGGTGGCAACCGTGATTCCGAGGCTGCCGATAGCGATACCGATGATCGCGGTGAGGAGCGGAAGCCCCGCGGCCACAAGCGAACCGAACGTGATGGCCAGAACGACTGCGGCAACGGCGATACCGATCAGCTCGGTGACACCACCGGGCATCTCCGCTTCCTGAGCAGCAGAACCACTGACCTGGACGTTGAGTCCCTCGGCCCGACCGACATCGGCTGCGGAGTTGATCGAATCACGCAACGCCTGATCGAGATCGGCGAAGTCACCGCTGAACGGAACCTCGACGTACCCGACTGTGCCGTCGGCACTGAGCGGCGACAACGCACGCGCGTCGTCCACGGCCTGTGTCTCGGAAGTTCCAGCCGCAGCAGCCTTTTCCTTGAACATCGCAACCATGGAGTCGTTGCCGGTAACCGGATTGACCAACGCCTTCGCGGCCTGTTCCGGAGTGGCAGTCGCCGGGTCCACCTTGGCAGAGTCGGCGACCTTGTCGATGCCACGAATACTCGCGAGCATCTCGTCCATGGCCTTGACGTTCGCCGGATCGGCCAGCGTCGTGCCTGCCGGAGCTTGCACGACGTATCGCGCGCTCAGCGAATCCATTGGATTGGGCGCGTCGGGAAAACGCTCCGCCATCAGGTCTTGCGCCTGCTGCGCCGGGGTTCCCGGAATGGAGAACGAGTCCTTGGTGGGGCCGGACAGAGTCGCTGCCCCGACGCCCATCAGGACCAGGATTATCAGCCAAACGCTGAGGACCGCGCCTTTTCGCCGGTAGGCGAACTTGCCGATCCGATAAAGATAGGTGGCCACGACGGGCTCCTTGCTGTTTCGGTGCGTGTACGTGGACAGGTATTACGTGTGGGGCTCAGAGACGAGACATCTCAGGGACGCGACATCTCAGGGGCAGGCGGCGGCGCGGGCAACCCGGCACGAATCTGCCGAAAAGCGTCGTGAACCAACTCTTCCGGACTGGAAGCCTCCGACTTTCCGCCAGTCCAGACGTCGATCACCGATTTCGCGGCTCCGCCCACCGCTCCCAGGAGGAGCGTCGGGTACAGGTCCTTCTCGGCGTCGGTACCGGTGCGTTCCGCCAATGCCTGAACGACTGCACGGTTGATCCGCTGATGCATGTCTGCGGCATCCCGGTAGAGCGCGGGACTCGAATCCGACAGCAGCCAGATACTTGCCTTCTCACTCCCACTCGGACCTGAGTCGTTCACGATTTCGACCACAAGTTCTTCGAGGACGTCGAGAATTGGTTCGTCCGCGGGCCGTGACGCAAGCGCCTCGATCCACAGGTTCACCGATTCCTCGAAACTGGCGAGCACTGCCTCCTCCTTGCTGGAGAAGTAGTTGTGGAACGTCCTCGTCGACACTCCGGCCTCGGAGGCGATTGCGTCAGCGGTGACGCATTCGATCCCCAGCGCACGAGCGAGCCGTGCTGCCGCGCCGCTGAGTGCGGCACGGGTTGCTGCCTTCTTGCGGTCACGAAGGCCTTGTTCGATGATCACCCCAACACGGTACCGAACTTGCAGAGCTCTGCAACTTTGCAGAGGTCTGCAATATTGTGCGATCGAACACACGGCACGGAAACTCGAGGCGTACCTCACACTCACGCACGGCAAATGCCTGAACAGCGCGACAGAGAGAGTTGCGAGCAACTCCACCGCCTGACGCCCCCTGCCAAGTTGACGCGTGAATCAACATGGCCTGACATACTTTGCGGTGAATTAACCGTAATTTGCTCGGCGAAAGAATCTGATGGACCCGCTCCTGCACACCTGGCCGGTTTCGTCCACGGTGATGCTGTGGGGATCGAAGTCCGGACGAGGCTCCGTACTACGTCTCGTCCGTCTCACCATCGGGTTCTGCTCACTCAATTTCTCGATCGTGGCGTTCCTGTTTCTCCTCAGCGGAGAGGGCCCGGACGGACCGTTTGCGCGCAGTTGGCTCGTCGGCATTGCGGCCGTCAACCTGATCCCTACGATTCTCTGGTTTGTCGGCCGAATCAGAGGTTCACGCATGCTCAAGCTCTACGGACTGTGGGCGGATCTCGGAACTGCCTCGGTTCTCATCACCTTCACCAGCCATAACGCCGCCCTCTTCGGCGCGGCACTCTTTGTCGCCACCGGCGCCTACTTCACCTATTTTCTCGATTACCGCTGGTTGGCCTTCCATCTCGCCTTTGCCACGACATTTGTCATCGCCCTGACGGTGCTCGGCCTGACGAACGGCGACTACTCGACAACCAGCGTGATCGCACGCACGGACGTCGTCCTGTGTGCCGTGATCTTCATTCCGGCCACGATTCAGTTCACCTGGCGGCAATTACTCGCGCGCGCAACGGGATCCAAAGTGGATGCGCTTACCGGCCTGTTGAACCGACGAGGACTGTGGGACATGTCGGAGCGCATCTGGTCGGTCGCGTCGGCAAATCGTGCCGACATTGCTGTTGCCGTCGTCGACATCGACAAGTTCAAGGCGGTGAACGACACGTTCGGCCACGAAGTCGGTGACGCCGTCATCATCCGGACCGGAACGCGCCTGCAGGCGCATGTGAACGGTTTCGGTTACGCCGCGCGCACCGGCGGCGAGGAGTTCACCGTTGTGATGATCGGTACTCCGTACGGACTTCGCAAACGAATCGCGACGCTCCCCAAAGCCGTGGTGAACGCCTCCGACGACCCCCTGGCCACGGTCAGCGTCGGCGCAGCGACGCTACCTTTCATCCCACATCAGGAAGAGTTCGACTACAACGAGTTCTCCCGAGCAATCGTTGCGGCCGATCATCTGATGTACGACGCAAAATCCGCGGGAGGCAACACCGCGAACACTGCTCCTATGGCAGTTCCGCGTCGACGGGCACACTGAAACCGGGCTGTATCAGCGCCGATTCCACGCCTCGGGATCTGCCGTCAGTTCGTGAATGAACTCGGGCAACTCGCCACCTGCAACATCGGTGAGTGTGACATTTTCGAGCACAGCACGGAGGTTGACTCGCACTGCAATCCACACCTCCTTGAGGGGCGTTGCCGGTCCCCCGTAGTCGACGTCTTCCGGTCGCTGACCCCGAATCGAAGCCAGCGGTCCTTCGACAGCTCGTATGACGTCGGCAATCGTGATCTCGTCCGCGGACCGAGCGAGCCAGTATCCCCCGTCCGGGCCTCGACGGCTGTTGACCAAGCCGCCGCGCCGCAGGTCCGAGAGCACCGCTTCCAGGAACTTGTGGGGTATTACCTGGGATTTGGCGAGAAACTCGGCCTTGGCCGGGTCAGGACCAACTGCCGCGAGCTCGACCAGAGTCCGCACGGCGTAGTCCACCTTCGCGGTGATATGCACCGGCAATTCCTACCATCGTTCTATGAATAGTCGCAACAAACCTGCGAGTTCTTCGCCGCAAAGGGTTCCCTGACGTTACATTTTGATGCATGATGTAACGATCAGAGCTGGAGAACAGGACAAATCGCGTGTGGGAAACCCTTCTCGAATCATGGAAGTCACTGCTCGAACCGCTTCATGATCCCGTTACGCTCGCAATCCCCGCGTTTGTCATCTTCCTCGCAATCGAATGGTTCGCGGCCCGTGCGCTCGAAGATCATCCCGACGACGCCGACGGACGCGCACGGCCGGCACAGGGCGGCTACCGAAGCGTCGACGCCAGAACCAGCGTTCTACTCGGACTCGTGTCGATCGCAACGAGCACCTTCTGGAAAGTGCTGGCGCTGATCGGCTATTCCGCAATCTGGGTGTATCTCGCTCCGTGGCACCTCTCGCCGACTGCCTGGTACACCTGGGTGATCCTGCTGCTCGGAATCGACGTCCTCTATTACGCGTATCACCGCATCGCACACCGAGTTCGAGTCATCTGGGCCACACACCAGGCTCACCATTCGAGCGAGTACTTCAATTTCAGCACCGCACTGCGGCAGAAGTGGAACAACAGCGGTGAGATCATCATGTGGTTGCCGTTGCCGTTCCTCGGGATCCCGCCGTGGATGGTGTTCGTCGGCTTCTCCGTCAGCCTCGTCTACCAGTTCTTCGTCCACACCGAACGTGTCGGAAAACTCTGGCGGCCCATCGAATTCATCTTCAACACGCCGTCACACCATCGCGTCCACCACGGCTCCGACGCCGAGTACCTCGACCGCAACTACGCCGGAATCCTCATCATCTGGGACCGGATGTTCGGAACCTTCGCAGCCGAAACCCACCGGCCCACCTACGGACTCACGACGCCGGTCGGAACGTACAACATCTGGAAGCTCCAAACGCGCGAATATGCTGCCATTGCTCGTGATTGGAAGGCGTCGACATCGTGGCGGCAGCGAGCCGGCTACGTGTTCGGCCCGCCCGGCTGGGCGCCGAAAGCCGAGGTCACTTCAGCAGAATCCACAGCCCCGTCGCACTGAGCAGGAGCAGAGCGACCGCGAGAGTTGCTCCCATACCCAAAGCGGGCGTTGCCTTTTCGGCCGAAAACTGGGCCAACCGGCTGGGCCGCGACCGACGTTCGTAGACCGTCACCGCGACGACGAGCACGGCAGCGACGGACGGGCCGATCAGGGCCACCGACCCGAACGGCGGCAACCATCTCAGACAGGCGGCAGACAAGCCGAGGATCGACAGACTCGTACGCACGAACGAGAGCGATGTGCGCTCGGACTGCAAGCCCTTGTCCGGAGGCTTGACACCTTCCGACGGTTCCAGCGCGGTCAATCAGTTCACGACCTCGACCACCAGGACGGTCGCGCAGATCACCAGCACGATGCCGACGACCGGCGCCATGAGCGGCACCGGCAACGAGCGCTCAGTTCGCAGTGCACGCTCGGCGCTGATCCAGTGGACAAAGGAAGTGATGGCGATCAGAGCACCGCCGACGAGCAACAACGCGGCCAAGCCGGATCGAACCGTCGGATTGAGAATGTCGCCGCCGAACGCTTCGAGTCCGACGCCCGACGCGACGAAGGCCGTTGCAGTGCGGATCCAAGCCAGATATGTCCGCTCATTGGCGAGCGTGAACCGTGGATCGGGGTCTTCGCCCGTCCGGAACGGTCTCCACCGGGGCATCACCTGTTCATTCCGTCCGGGCAGAGATCGCACACTGCCTTCGGAGCGGACAAGAAGAAAGGAAGGTCATGTCCTTAATCTTCCCTGCCCGCCCCGAAGCAGTGCGAATCGGGTGGACGTAATTCAGCTCGCGGCGAGTGAGACCAGGAAGTCCACCGAGCCGCTGCCGTCGACGGTGACGAAACCGAGGGACGGAGGCTCGACTCCGAAATCGGTCCAGGTGACCGGAATCGAGCCCGATGCGATCAGCGAATCACCCGAATGCAGCACGGTCATGTCGACCGACACCGGCTTGGACTGACCCTTGAGCGTCAGCGTTCCTGACACCGTGACCGTCGCCGTTGTTCCGTCCGTCGGTACAGCAGACAAGTCCACCGGCGAGTCGATCGTGAACGTCGCCGTCGGATACGTGCTGGTATCCATCACATTGCCCGTGAACTGGCCGTCCCGCCGATCCGAGTCGGTCTTGATGCTTGCCACCTGCACCGTCACTTCGCCGGAAGTGAGCTTTTCACCCTCGACAACCGCGTTTCCGCTCACCTCGCCGGTGGTTCCGACGACGGTCACACTCGATCCGTTGAGAATCTCGTGCACGGTGTACCCAGCTGCCGTCTGGTTGTCCCCCTGCCCGGCGACGACGGTCCATTGCCCGTCGATCGATCCGGACGCCGCCTCCGCGCCCTCAGTGGACACCACGGCCGCCGGTGCATCGTCTTCAGCGATGAACTTCCCGTACGCCCACGGCCCCACGAGCAGGGCGAGTACGACCACAACTACTGCTCCGCCGAT
>NZ_LVCT01000086.1:0-3896 GCF_001647205.1 Rhodococcus sp. EPR-134 | reverse complement strand
CCACCGAAGGCGAGCCACATCTACAGCCATTAGTAATCATTTGGTAAAGTCGACTGTGCATTCCGGCCCCCAGACTGGAATGCCTGGGCCGTGCGCATCGAATCATGCATCGATCCCGATGCGCACGGTCTGCCCGAAACACGAATCACACCGATCGAGGGAGCTCGCGATGGCGGACCTGACGCTCCTGACCGACGACGAGTTACGCGAGCGTCGGATCGCCCTCAGTCGATCCCTCACTACCGCAGCAGATTTGATCCCCACCCCGCCACCCTCGTTCTTCGAGAAGCTGAAGCAGGACATCGATGCCGCCGCTGCAGAGTGGATCGCCCGCCGCTCCTGAACGTTCGAATTGCGCACACAGAACCGGTTTTCGATTTCCTCACCGGTTCACCCCGCAAGGGTGATGATGCAGCGGACGGTCACCGGCACCATGACTTCATGGACTCCCCGACCGACTCAATCGCACAAGGTTTCACGCCGGCACACGCTCAACTGGCGAGATCGGCCGGAGTTCCAGCAACGCTCGCCGCTGAGAGTTACGTGGAAGCCCTCGCCCGGATCGTCTATTACTGGGGCTATCCAGCTGTGGACACCTTCGGCCGTACAAACATGTGGGAGATCATGGATGGCAAGACCGGACTCCAACTCGGCCTTCTGCCAGGCGCCGCCAAAAATTACACAGGTGCCCTCACCGACTACATGAGCCCGGCGCAGCGGTGGGTCGTCTCACCCAACAACGACACGATCTACGGCGCAGGATTCGCCGATCTCACCGACGAAACCGCAGTGATACAGACCCCGACCGAGGTACCCGACGGCCATTACTGGACTATCCAGATCGTCGACGTGCTGACAAATGTGACTCACCAACTTGGTTCGGCGACAGGCACTCCCGGCGGAAAGTTCCTTCTGGTCGGACCTGATTGGGATGGCGAGTTGCCGGAAGACTTCCTCGATGTGCTTCGATCACCGACGAACGTGGCTGGGGTCTTCCCTCGCAGTTTCGCAGCACGTTCCGAGGCGTCCAAGCAGCAGGCGCGGTCGGTGCTCGACCAGATCGGCATGTACCCGTTCAGCGAGGATCGACCCGGCCCGCGGTCCTTCGGCTACGAGGCCCACGCCGCGAACTCGATCTACCCTCAGGGCGTCACCGCCGAAATGTTGGCGGTCGATCCCGACGCCAGTCGACCTCAATGGGTGAAGCCGGAATCTTTCTGGACCGATCTTGCAGCAATGCTCGATTTCAACCCGACCATGGGCGCAGCAGACACCCCGATGGCTGATCAAGCCAAGACGCTTGTCGCACTGTATCGTTCGGACAAGTCGTACCGAGCGCTGCTCGACCGCGCCGCGCTCCGCGCCGACGTCGCCCTCCATCAATCGGCGAGCTACGTCCAAACCGGGGTCGACGCAGGCAATGGATGGCAACGGCAACGCAACAGTGGCCTGTGGGGCACCGACTGGTTCGGACGGGCGCTCGCGGCCGTCATCTACATTTACGTCAACGACTTTCACGAGGCTGTCTACCTCATCCGGGGTACCGACCACGACGGAGCGTTACTCCACGGCCGCGAGCGGTACACCATGACCTTCACAGAAGACGCACTCCCACCCGTCGACCGCAGTCGCGGCGGCTTCTGGTCTCTGACCATGTACGACAAGGACGCATTTATGCTCGCCGACGCACCCGGTAACCGCGTCAACCTCGGCACCGTCAATCTCGACGCGGGCGATCTCGTCTTTCGTGACGGGAAGCTCACCTTGCACCTGTCTCACGACGAGCCGACCGATCCGGATGCTCGTGCCAACTGGCTACCCGCTCCGCACGACGAATTTCGACTGATCATTCGCAGCTATGTCCCCGACAAATCAGTCCTCGATGAAACCTACCGATTCCCTGACGTCGTCCGAGCAACGGGACTATAGGCGCCACCAAGCACAAAAAAGCTCCCCACCTGCGTGAACAGGTGGGGAGCTTTGGCGGTGGCGGAGGGATTTGAACCCTCGGACGGGGGTTACCCGTCACACGCTTTCGAGGCGTGCTCCTTAGGCCGCTCGGACACGCCACCGTTGGTGACTTTACCGGATGGAGTGCCCGTGGCTGAAATCGCCAGGTGGAGCGGTATTACGTGAGCTTGTCCTTGATGCTGGAAGCGGCGTCCTTGACCTTCTCGCCTGCATCCTTGACGGCCGATTTCACCTGGTCGCCCTTGCCTTCGTTTTCGAGGTCCCGGTCACCGGTAGCGCTGCCAGCAGCTTCCTTGGCCTTGCCCCCGAGGTCTTCGGCCTTGTTCTGAGCCTTGTCTGCGATTCCCATGAGTACTCCTCTGTGAACGCGAACGAATCGCCTTCCGACGATCCGCCGATGCCCTGACGGCATCTGCCTCCACCATGCCCTCGATTGATGGATCCGGCTACCCGAGTGTGCGATCACTCTCGATGGGGAATGCCGAATTCAGGCCCGCTGCTCGCGGAAGAAATCTTCCAAAAGCCCAGCGCATTCGTCCTCGAGGACCCCGCCGCGCACCTGCGGCCGATAGGTCAATCTTTTATCTCGAACTACGTCCCATAATGATCCGACGGCTCCGGTTTTCGGCTCCCACGCCCCGAAAACGACCCGAGAAACCCGGGCGAGGACCAGAGCGCCCGCACACATCGTGCATGGCTCGAGGGTCACGGCAAGCGTCGCACCTTCCAGGCGCCAGCCGTCACCGTAGGTTTTTGCGGCAGCACGCAACGCGAGGATTTCGGCGTGCGCGGTCGGATCGGACGACGCTTCCCTGGCATTGGAGGCCCGAGCAACTTCGACGCCGTCTGCGTCGAACACCACTGCCCCGACCGGGACGTCTGCGTCGGAGGTGGAACGTGCGGCCACGATGGCCGCACGGATCATGCGCTGGTCGTCAGCGAGAGTCATCTAGCGCGGGAGCTTGTCGAGCGCTGCGCCGAACTCGGATGCGAACCCGAGTCGCTGCGCGATCATCCCCAACTGCTCGTCCGGATAGAGATCGGTCTCGGCCGCGATGACGGCGAGCACGGGTTCCGGCAGGCCCAGATCGGCCAGCACGGACAGATCGCCCTCTTCCCAGGGTTCGACATCGTCGAGGTCGTCCGGGTCGATGTCGGGGATCTCGATGTGCAAGGCGTCGAGGACATCGGCTGCGATGTCGTAGTCGATGGCGGCGGTCGCGTCGGAAATCAGCAACTGCGTGCCCGACGGCGCCGGACGCAACACGATGAAGAACTCGTCGTCGACGTCGAGAAGACCGAAGGCGGCACCCGAACTTCGCAGCTCACGCAGCTGCGTTTCGGCGGCCGAGAGCGAGGTCAACGCGTCGGGCGTCAGTGCCTTGACCGTCCAACGCCCCTCTTCACGGACCACCGCGACACCGAAGCCTTCAAGCTCCTCCGACTGGTTCGAAGAGGCGCTCTTGTTACCCGCGCGCTGTGCACCCATGGCGCAACGGTAGCCCGCCTGGTGCCAGTGAGTGAAGTCCGAGCATCGATGTGCCAACCTGAACTCGTGTCTGCGATCGATTCCGCCCCACCAGTCTGCGTTCTCGGCCTCGGATTGATCGGCGGTTCGCTACTTCGCGCCGCCGTCCGATCCGGCCGCCGGGCGTGGGGTTACAACCGTTCCAGCGAGTCCGCCGACGCGGCCCGAGCCGACGGTTTCGACGCCGACACCGATCTGGTTTCAGTGCTTCAGAGAGCGAACGAAAGCGGCGCGATCATTGTGATCGCCGTGCCGATGCCTGCCGTCGACGCCACCTTGGCGGCCATCGCCGCGCACGCGCCCGACAATCCGATCACCGACGTCGTCAGCGTCAAGGGTGAAGTGAAGGCTGCGGTCGAACGAGCGGGCTTGAGCGCCAAGTTCGTGGGCGGTCATC
>NZ_LVCT01000085.1:0-5995 GCF_001647205.1 Rhodococcus sp. EPR-134 | reverse complement strand
TCGTGTCACTCACCCTCGCAGGTGGGAGTCGGTGTCCGTGTCGCTCTGACCTGGACAAAGTTACGCGAAGATCAACACAACACCAAATCGCCAGGTCAGAGCACTGCGGTCGGTTAACTTCACGGAACCCAGTACCTCTCGGCCAGTTCTTCGACGATCGGATCGCCTTCCTCGGCCTGCTCCAACGCTTCGAGATCGTCATTGATCGACACCAACCGCGGATCGTCACCCTCAGCTTCCTGAATCGGGTGCCGACCGTCCTCGGCGAGTTGCCTCAGCAACTTTTCCTTGACGCGGGCTTTCAACGAATCAGCCATACCGCCAGCATGTGCCGCGCGGGCCCAGTTGTCGAGGCCTACTCGTCGTCCTTCTTGCCGAAGACACGTCGTGCCGTCGGAATCAGGATGATCAGCGCGCCGAGCAGAACGATGAGCGAAAAAACCTGCAGTGCCATGTCGACCTCTTACCGTCACGCCGGCGCGAGCCAGCTCCCCCACGGGGTGTTTCGAACAACCGTAAATGCAACGAGAACTCCGAGCACCACGATCGTCACAGTCGGCCGAAGCACGATCATGCGATCCCGCGTGCCTTTCCAACGGCGCACTGTCCAACCGATCCACGCGATCACCAACACCGCGATAAGCGGCACGATCAAGGCATTGCTGGACACTGCGGCGCCAGTATCCAGATTAGTCAGGTCATTGACCGCACGAAGGCCACCACACGCCGGGCACCACAATCCCGTCAACGCGTACATCGGACAAACGCCGTAACTACCCGCACTGTGGGGATCACGGAAGTGGAGTACCGCGGCGGCCGTCACGGCCACTGCAGCAACACCGACAGGTGCGGCCAGCGAGCGTCGTCGACTTGTGACCGCTTCCAACTCCATGGCACCCACTGTAAGAGACCTCGGCAGCGACTAGCGCGCGCGAACGACTACCGACCGGACCACCATGTCGTGCCAGCACTGGTGCTTCGAGTCCCAGAGCGGCCAGAGATAGTTGAGGAAGCAGGCGCCACCCAGGATCGCCATCATGATCCAACGAAGCAGCGCCATCACCGGGCCGAGAGGCACACCGTCGGACTCCCGAATCACCGAAATTCCCAGCCACTTCTTGCCGAGCGTCTGTCCGGTGTTCCCTTGCCTGAAGACGAGATTCCACACCTCGATCAAGAAGATCGCCAGTATGCCGACGACCATGACGATCACCCCGACCGGATTACCGCCTTCAGCGCTCACGCTGCCGTCGTCGTATGTGGTCACTTCGGATCCGGAGAACGCGATCACTGCTCCGATGCCCGCGAGGATGACGCCGGGGAGCGGAACGACAAAGCCGTCGAGGATTGACGCAAACACCCGCGAGATCCAGCTTGCGTACGGATAGGCGGGCGTCGGCGGCTGATAACCCTGCGGCGGCATCGGCGGCATCTGCCCGTACGGCGGCTGATTCTGCGATGGTTGGCCTGGTCCCCAGTTCTGATCCGGCATCGAGGTCTCTCCTGTTCAGGCACGTGTTCGCCGAACTCAGGATAAACCGCACATACGCAAGAATTGGGAACTAACGACAAGAGCCCCACATCCGGATTTCCGGGTGTGGGGCTCTTGGCTGAGCTGCCTGAGAGAATCGAACTCTCGACCTTTTCATTACGAGTGAAATGCTCTACCGACTGAGCTAAGGCAGCGTGCCTTTCGGCGGTGGCGAGTCTATCTGGTCAACCCCCGGATCGCGAAAACGGGGGTCGGAAAGCGGCTCCGATGGAGGCAACCATCGCATCGAGCGCCCACTGCAACTTGACGTTGAAGTCGACGGCCTCGCGGCATTCGAGCACCGCTTCGATGCACTTGAGCAACCCCTCCGGGGACGTTCGTGCAGCCAACTCGGCGGCCTGCCGAGCCATGTCGGGATGGGTCGCCGTCGACGTCGACCCCAGCGAATAGGAAAGCGCGTCCCGGTACATGCCGGCCAGGTCGATCAGCGTCCGGTCGAGAAGATCGCGGCGGGCCCGGGTGTCGCGCGATTTCTGGCGCGCTTCGAGGTCCTTGATCAGACCAGCCGATCCGCGCAGAGTCCCGGCTGTTCCCTTGCCGGTTCCACCACCACCCAAGGAAACCTTGAGCTCCTCGAGCTCCTGTTCCTTGAGTTCGGCGTAGAACGCCTTGGTGTCAGCCTCGATCGACTTCACCAAGTTCTCTGCGGCCTTGTACGCCGTCGAAGCCCCGATCGCGTCGGCGGCTAGTCGAAGCGAACGCTGACGCTCGTCGCGCGCGCTCTCGTCGGTGGCGAGACGCCGAGCCCGGCCGACATGTCCGCCGCTGATCGATGCGGCGATTCTCGCCCGTTCCGGATCCAGCCCGTCGCGGTCGATCAGTACCTGGGCGATCGATTCGACGGACGGCGTCACCAACGGCATGTGCCTACACCGCGATCGGAGGGTGACAGACATGTCTTCCGGATCGGTCGTCGGCGCGCAGAGCAGGATGACCGTGCGGTCCGGCGGCTCCTCGACAACCTTCAGGAGGGCGTTGGCTGCGCCTTCGGTCAAACGATCGGCATCCTCGACCACGATGACCTGCCACCGCCCCGTCGTCGGCCGACGCGAAGCGATGTTGACTATCTCGCGCATGCCTTTGACGCTGATGCTCAGGCCGTCGGGGATGATCCGTCGTACGTCACCGTGGGTTCCACCCATCGTCGTCGTACATGCATGACACTCACCGCACCCTGGTGCACCGTCGGAGGTGCATTGCAGGGCAGCGGCGAAGCAGAGAGCAGCCACCGAACGACCAGAGCCGGGTGGCCCGGTGAAGAGCCACGCGTGGGTCATCTCCGAGCCGCTGGAATCGCCACGAGCCGACAGTGCAGCATCACGCAGGCTCTGCTCGACGTCGTGCTGACCCACCAGCCGACCGAACACACCTCGTTCGGCCACTTCAGTACTCATGCAAAAACCCTAACCGTCGGCACCGACGAAGCCTTACGAGTCCTTCTTCGCCGGAGCCTTCTTGGCGGCGGCCTTCTTTGCCGGGGCCTTCTTTGCGGCTGTTTTCTTGGCAGCGGCCTTCTTGGCCGGAGCCTTCTTGGCTGCTGCCTTCTTCTTGACCGGGCCGCGCGCACGACGATCAGCCAGCAACTCCGACGCCCGAGCATCGGAAATGGATTCGACGTCGTCGTCCTTGCGAAGGCTGGCGTTGGTCTCGCCGTCGGTGACGTACGGACCGAAACGGCCGTCCTTGATCACCATCGGCTTCTCGCTGACCGGATCGACGCCCAACTCACGCAGCGGAGGCGTTGCCGACGCCTGACGCCCACGACGCTTCGGCTCGGCGTAGATCTTGAGGGCCTCGTCGAGCGTGACGGTGAACATCTGCTCTTCGTTGGCGAGCGAGCGTGAGTCCGTGCCCTTCTTCAGGTACGGACCGTAACGGCCGTTCTGCGCGGTGATCTCTTCCTTCGATTCGGGGTCGACACCCACGACGCGCGGAAGCGACAGCAGACGCAGCGCATCTTCCAAGGTGATCGTCGCCAAGTCCATGGACTTGAGCAGCGATCCGGTCCGCGGCTTGGGGCCTGCGACCTTCTTGGCAGCCTTCTTCGCAGGCGCCTTCTTGGCCGCGGCCTTCTTCACCGCAGTCTTGGTGCTGCCCGAGCTGATTTCTTCCGGCTCGGGAGCGGTGACGGGAACGATGTCCGGTTCCGGCTCGGCCGGCGGTTCGGGCAGGATCTCGGTCACGTAGGGACCGAAGCGGCCTTCCTTCGCGACGATCTCGTGGCCCGTCAGTGGGTCGACGCCCAGCTTGCGGCCCTCTTGAGGCGTCGAGAACAACTTCTCGGCGTACTCGGGAGTGAGCTCGTCCGGTGGCAGGTCATCGGGAAGATTTGCCCGCTGCGAGATCAGATCGCCTTCGGGATCGTCCGGATTCTGAACCATGCGCTCGAGATACGGCCCGAACCGGCCGACGCGCACGTGAACCTCGCGACCCTCGGCGTCGTCGAACAGTCGGATGGAGTTGACCTCGCGAGCGTCGATCTCCTCGAGATTGACACCGACCATCTTCTTCAGCCCGCCCTCGCGGGCGACCGAACCTTCAGCGCCTGTCTCGCCGCCGAAGTAGAAGCTGCTCAGCCAGTTGCCACGCTGCTCACGGCCACCGGCGATCGCGTCGAGATCGTCTTCCATTCCTGCCGTGAAATCGAAGTCGACCAGCCGGCCGAAGTGCACCTCGAGCAGCCCGATGACGGCAAACGCCACCCAGGACGGAACCAGCGCGCTGCCACGTTTGTAGACGTATCCGCGATCGAGGATGGTCTTGATGATCGACGAGTAGGTCGAAGGACGGCCGATGCCGAGTTCTTCGAGCGTCTTGATCAGGCTGGCTTCTGTGTAGCGAGCGGGCGGGTTGGTGCTGTGCCCGTCCGGATCGAGCTTGGTGGCCGTGACTTCCTGACCCTTGACCAGCACCGGAAGCCTGGATTCGGCGTCGTCGGACTGACCGCCGGCCTCTTCGTCGACGCTCTCGACGTAAGCCTTGAGGAAGCCGGCGAACACGATGGTGCGACCCGAAGCGGAGAACGTGCAGTCCTCGCCGGTGCCTGCCGTGCCGGAGATGCGAAGCGTCAACGTCGTACCGCGGGCGTCGGCCATCTGCGAAGCGACGGTCCGCTGCCAGATCAGTTCGTACAGCTTGAACTCGTCGGAATCGAGCTTGGAGTGCAGCTGACCCGGGGTCTGGAACACGTCGCCGGCGGGGCGGATCGCCTCGTGGGCTTCCTGCGCGTTCTTGACCTTGCGGGTGTACTGACGCGGCGTCGGATGCACGTATTCCGGACCGTACAACTCGGTGGCCTGCGCACGAGCGGCAGCGATCGCCGACTCCGAGAGAGTCGTCGAGTCGGTACGCATGTAGGTGATGTAGCCGTTTTCGTACAGACGCTGTGCGATGCGCATTGCACGCTCGGACGTGAAACGAAGTTTGCGTCCGGCTTCCTGCTGGAGCGTCGACGTCATGAACGGCGGGTAAGGCTTGCGGGTGTACGGCTTGTCCTCGGCGGAGGAAACCGTGAGGTCGACGCCCTGCAATGCTTCCGCGAGACGACGCGCGTACGCCTCGTCGAGCACAGTGACCGCGCTGCCCTTGAGCTTTCCGTCAGCTCCGAAATCACGGCCGGAGGCGACACGCGAACCGTCGACGGAGACCAGGCGAGCACCGAAACTACGCGGGCTGGCCTCTGCACCGGCGTCGAGCGTCGCGGAAATGTCCCAGTACGACGCCGACTTGAACGCCATGCGCTCGCGTTCACGCTGGACGATGACGCGAGTGGCCACCGATTGGACGCGGCCGGCCGAGAGCTTCGGCATGACCTTCTTCCAGAGAACCGGGCTGACCTCGTAACCGTAGAGACGGTCGAGGATGCGGCGGGTTTCCTGAGCATCGACGAGGTCGGTGTCGAGTTCGCGGGTGTCTTCGGCGGCAGCACGGATTGCCGGCTCGGTGATCTCGTGGAAGACCATTCGACGAACCGGAATCTTGGGCTTGAGAGTCTCGAGGAGATGCCAGGCGATTGCCTCGCCCTCGCGGTCGGGGTCAGTTGCGAGGAAGAGCTCGTCGGCGTCCTTCAACAGAGACTTGAGTTCGGCGACCTTGCCCTTCTTTTCCGGGCTCACGACATAGAGCGGCTCGAAGTCGTGATCGACGTTGACGCCGAGACGGGCCCATGACTCGCCCTTGTACTTGGCCGGAACGTCCGCTGCGCCGCGCGGGAGGTCGCGAATGTGACCGACCGATGCCTCTACGACGTAGTCCTTACCGAGGTAGGGAGCGATTTTGCGCGCCTTGGTCGGTGACTCGACGATCACGAGGCGACGAGGGTTACCGGACGCTCCCTGACCGCTGCCGTTGTCCGCTTTAGCCACCTGCTGCCCGAGCCTTCCTTTGGACGTTCACTGCCGTCGGCAGATCTTCAGAACTAGACGTGTGGAGCAAGTTATACCC
>NZ_LVCT01000084.1:0-4082 GCF_001647205.1 Rhodococcus sp. EPR-134 | reverse complement strand
AGACGTGTGGCCAGGCGACCGAGGTGTCGACGTGTTTCGGCGCCTCACCGAGGTATTCGACGAGCTTTGTCAGTCTCTTCTTTCCCGACACACGGAGCCCCGGACCCGGTGTCCGGTTACCCAGTTGAGTCGGCGCGATACCAACCCTCATCAAGGCCTGAGCCAGCGGTGCGTGTGTCTCCTTCGCATGGGGGTCGAGGCCGAACACGAATCGTTCACCGCCTTCTTCGAGTCGGCCGGCGGCGACGGCCCACACTCGGAGTTGGCGAGAATTAGGAACCCACCCGACCGGCACCGCCTTCACTGCTCCCTTGGTCCATTGCACGGACAGCGGAAGGAGTGCGGGCGTCGACTGAGTTCGGACGAGTGGGCTGCCTTCTTCGCTACGCGTCACCTCGGCCCCGAGTCCGCACTGCGCGATCAACTCGGCAACGGCCTGCGCTCTCCAGTCCCGATCCACGACGATCGAGATCCGCGCGCGATCCTCCGAGGTCACGACCTGCCCCGGTCCGGCCAGCATTCCGGCAAGGTCCGTCACGGCAGGTGGAATCGACTCGGCAGAGAAAAAGGACAGTTGGCTCACAGAGTGAAACGTAAGCCACGAAGGTATCGACGGCATAGACGACCGGCCGTGGCCGAACAGCTGCGTGCATTCACCTCGGACAGGGAAAGTACTAACTCAGCCCGAAAAGATTTGTCCCCCACCGCACGGATGCGATGGGGGACAAATACTGTCCGAACTATTCGCTCAGCAAGTGAGCGGAAAAATCAGACCGCGCGAACGCCGGTAGCCTGGGGACCCTTGGTGCCCTGGCCGACCTCGAACTCCACACGCTGGTTCTCCTCGAGGGTACGGAAGCCGTTGCCCTGAATTTCGGAGTAGTGAACGAAGACGTCTGCGGAACCGTCTTCGGGAGCGATGAAGCCGAAGCCCTTTTCAGCGTTGAACCACTTCACAGTGCCCTGTGCCATGCTTTTCCTTCTCTTTCTAACACCGGATTCGGTGAACAGCCCTTACAGTCCACCGGGCCGGTTCCGACCGCTGTACGTCTTTATTTCCCCCTCAGGAAAGGCAGAGCACCGCGCCCGCAACAACGATCCTGCGAGCGTGCACTTTCTCAAGCCTACGAACACAGAAGCTGCGACCGATTGTCAGTCAACCATGTTCTCCGCGTGCACAACAGTCGAAAAGGGAACTAAAAACGTTAAAAGTTCGCTACGAGAAAAACAGCCCACGATCGTGGTTTCCCGCGCGCGCGCCGAGCACCCGGTTCCACCAAGACCGCCGACCGTTGCGTATCATCAAAACTGCAGGTAGCGACAGTTTCCGATTGCCGCCACACCCCAACGCCGAGCCCGGAGAGTCACGTGAACGCACCTTCCCCGACTCCCGCCCCGGGAGGGAAGCCTGGCGAGACCTACGGGCAGATGCTGCTCGATCGGGTCGTCGCCGGGGTCAGTGGAAGCGAAAAACCACTGATGTTCACCGCGCAGTTACCTGCTCGCGTAGCCGAGTTCACCGAATGGCCGGAGTGGGTGCACCCCAGCGTCGTACGTGCGCTCGCCGAGCACAGCGTGCGGTCCCCGTGGATCCACCAGAGTGAGGCCGCCGACCTCGCTTACGCGGGAAAACACGTGGTCGTGGCCACCGGTACGGCGTCGGGTAAGTCACTGGCGTACCAACTCCCGGTGCTGACGGCCATGGCGACCGATCCGCTCGCAACTGCCCTGTACCTCTCCCCCACCAAAGCGCTGGGCTCGGATCAACTGCGAGCAGTGCTGTCCCTCACCGACTTCGACGTTGAACTTCGCAGCACGAACGCCAGTGCGTACGACGGCGACACCTCGCAGGAACTCCGCACTTGGGCACGTGAGAACTCACGCTGGCTCTTCACCAACCCCGACATGATCCACATTTCTCTGCTCAGAACCCATCAGCGATGGGCACACTTCTTCCGCAACCTGAAATACGTGATCATCGACGAATGCCACTCCTACAGGGGAGTCTTCGGATCCAACGTCGCGCTCGTGATCCGGCGATTACGCAGAATTGCAGCCCGTTACGGCGCCGAACCCACCTTCATCCTGGCCAGCGCGACCACAGCAGATCCCGGCGCGGCGGCCTCGCGGCTCATAGGCGCACACTGCACCGAGGTCACGGAAGACGGATCGCCGCACGGCCCACGCACCGTCGCCCTGTGGGAACCACCGCTACTGGAGGCATTGACCGGCGAAAACGGTAGCCCGGTACGACGTCCCGCGGGCGCGGAAGCCGCGCGGATCATGGCCGACCTCATGATCGAAGGCGCCCGCACTCTCACCTTCGTCCGCTCCCGCCGCGGCGCCGAACTGACCGCGATGGCCACCAAACGTCTACTCGCCGAGGTGGACCCGGACCTCGCCGAGCGAGTCGCGTCGTATCGCGCCGGATATCTGGCCGAGGACCGACGCGAACTGGAAGCTGCACTCGCCGACGGCACACTGCTGGGCGCAGCCACCACCAACGCACTGGAGCTCGGCGTCGACATCGCAGGCCTCGACGCCGTTGTCGTGGCAGGCTTCCCGGGCACCGTCGCCTCGTTCTGGCAGCAAGCGGGTCGCTCCGGGCGACGCGGTGAGGGTTCACTCGTCGTGTTGATCGCCCGCGACGATCCACTCGACACCTACCTCGTTCACCATCCGTCAGCGGTACTCGACAAACCCGTCGAGGCGACGGTGACAGATCCCGGAAATCCGTACGTCCTGGGACCACAACTTCTCTGCGCTGCAATGGAACTCCCACTTTCCGATGCCGAGGTGGACGCGTTCGGGGCTCTCGAGGTTCTGACGAGACTGTCCGAGGAAGGCAAGATCCGGCGCCGAAAGCACGGATGGTTCGTCACCGCCGATTCGAACCCCCACGGCTCTTTGGACATTCGCGGCGGCATCGGAACTCAGGTGGCCATTGTCGACGGTGAATCTGGCCGGATGCTGGGCACTGTCGACGCGGGCCGCGCTCCGGCCACAGTTCATCCCGGCGCCGTGCACATCCATCAAGGCGAGACCTACGTCGTCGACGAACTGGACCTCGACGTCGGACTCGCACTGGTGCACCCCGAGAATCCGGACTGGACCACCTCGGCTCGCGAGACCACCGAAATCACGATCACCGAACAACTCGAGCACAAGAACTACGGCGACATCGCCGTCGCTCTCGTCCAGGTCGAGGTGACACATCAAGTCGTCGGGTACCTACGACGGTTGACTTCGGGTGAAGTCCTCGACTCGATCGAACTCGACATGCCCGCACACACTTTGCCCACCAGGGCAGTGATGTACACGGTCACGCCGGAACTCCTCGAATCAATCGGGGTCCCGCCCGAACGGTTCCCCGGATCACTGCATGCCGCCGAACATGCCGCAATCGGCCTGCTGCCACTGGTGGCGATCTGCGACCGCGGAGACATCGGCGGAGTGTCCACCGCGATGCACGCGGACACCGGACTCCCGACCGTCTTCGTCTACGACGGTCATGCCGGCGGCGCCGGGTTCGCCGACCGAGGGCACAGCGAACTGTCCCGATGGCTCACCGCGACGCGCGACGCCATACTGTCCTGCGAGTGCGCTCACGGTTGCCCGTCCTGCGTCTATTCACCCAAGTGCGGCAACGGAAACGACCCACTCGACAAAGACGGCGCGGTCAAGGTTCTGACCGCCGTGATCGACACGATCAGCTGACCGGACCCGCACGCGCGTAAGCCTGCGCATCTCCGATCCCGAAGCCCGACAACAACACCGGTGCGCGTATCTCGACGACTACATCCCACCCCTGCACCTCGCACTCCGCGAGCACCGTACGCATCCGCTCCGCGATCACCGCCGACATCTCACACGCCGACTCGTCGCCGCCGTCCAAGGCGCCCGCACCGCCGAGAGCCGAAAGATCAGCGGCCGACTGAGCCGTGTGCCGAGCCACCACTGCGGAACCGACATGCAGCATCCCGCCGGTCACCATCACGATCGCCGCCAGAACGCAGCACGCCAGAACCGTGGCAACACCTTCGTCGTCACGTAGGTTCACCCCTCCTCCACTCCCGACTCCA
>NZ_LVCT01000083.1:0-18746 GCF_001647205.1 Rhodococcus sp. EPR-134 | reverse complement strand
CGAGATCGACGCATCTTCGGGTGCGATCCGGCGGGCCGTGGCGACCGCAGACTCACGATCACCACGTGCCACCAACCGCGCGGCCTCACGAGCGGCGTCGACACACCGAACCTGCATCGACACCGCCAGGACTCCACCGACACACAGCACGACCACCGTGACGATCGAAGCCAGAGCAATCGCGGCCTCCACCGTCACGGCGCCGTCGTCGGCTTGCCGAATACCTCTCGTGGACAACATCACACAGCTGTCTTGAGCGCCTTGTCGATGATGCCTGTCAGCGCCGAGACAATGGAGTCGCCAGTGACAACCGTGTACAGGACGGCACCGAATGCGGCAGCCGCAATCGTGCCGATCGCATACTCCGCGGTGGACATGCCGTCGTCCTCGGCAACCAACAGCGCAAATCTGGCCGACACCGTCCTCAACGTCTTCGAAATCATTTCTCCCCCTTCAATCGAAACCTTTGGCAGCACTTCTGCCGCAGGAGCTTTCACTCGGATCCGGCTCACAGCAGGCCGTTACCGAGCACAGTCGTGGCAAGCCCGATCACCACCGGGACGATGCCCAAGGCGATGAACGCCGGGAGGAAACACAGCCCGAGTGGACCGCTGATCAGCACTCCCGCGCGTTCGGCTGCGGCAGCAGCAAGATCCTCGGCGTCACCTCGACTGCGCTCGGCGAGTTCGGCCATGGATGAGGACAGCGACGAACCCGAACGGGCGGAACGCCGAGCCATTCTGGCGAGCGCCTCGGTATCGGGATCGAGAGCGGCTTCGCTCCACGCGGCGTCGGGATCGGCACCGAGCGCCAGAAGGTCGGCGACGCGACGAAGCGAGTCGGCCATCGGTTTCGGTGCCGTCGACGCCATCGCTGTGATCGCGGCGGAGACGGGAAGCCCCGCTCGTAGGCAGGCCCCGAGAAGGTCGAGACTTGCGGCAACTGCGAGTGGATCCGGCTTGTCCGGGACTGGAACCGAATCTTCTGTTGTTGTGTCCGCGAAGAGAATTTCTGCCGCCCTGGCCGAAGCACCGCGACGAGCGGGAATGATCGCGAACGCCAACGCCATCATCGCCACGGATGCCCAACTCACGACGTGACCTTCGCAGTTATCCGGTCGGTCCAGAGCAGACCAGCTGAGACACAAGCGGTTCCGATCACCAGGAGCACGCCGCCGAGCCCACCTCCGAACAGCACGCGCAGCGGCGAAGCACCCATCAATTGCCCGAGACCGATCCCCAACAGCGGGAGAAAGGCCAACACCGCAGCGGTCGCCCGAGCGCCCGCCAACCCGGCCTCGGTACGCTGACGAAAGCGTCTACGTCCCAACATGTCCGTCCGGACGGCGCCGAGTAGTTCCGCCAGTGCCAGCCCGTGTTGGTCGGCGACCCGCCAGACGGATCCGATGCGGGAGAACTCACGCTCGATGCACGAATCCGGTACCGCGAAGGCCGCTGCGGCAGAACCTCCGAGACGCGCCCTGGCCCCAGCGGAACGGAATACGGCACTCACTTCTCCGGTACATTCCTCGCCTGCAACAGAACTGGCCGCTGCAGGATGCGCGCCGACGCTCAGCTCGGCGATCAGCACCTCCAGACCGGAGAGCAGCATCTTCTGTGAGAGATCCCGGGTTTCGGCTGCATTCGCGCGTCGGCCACGGAGGATCAGGGTCCCGGCGAGGACGACAGCCGCACACCCTGCCGGAAGACCTCCGAGGATCCACGCGGCCGAAATCGCGAGAAATGCGGCGACGAACTGCCACGGAATCTGCCGGGAGGACTTGCGGACGCTCGGGGTGTACGTGGCGAGCCGAGCACGTGAATCCCGCACCGGCGCAATCGAGACCGCCAACGCGAAGGCCAAGAGGGAAACCGTCACGTCCCGACCTCTCGATTGCGAAGCCGGAACATCCGCTCGAGCCGCTCACGACCCGAACCGCCGTCCGGCCACGCCTGCATGATTCGTACATACCCGTCCGCACCGCGGTCGATGACACCGATCTGTTCGAGACGCCTCGATCCGTCAGCCAATCTGTGCACGTGCAGGATCACTTGAACTGCCGCGGCAAGTTGACTGTGCAACGCGTGGCGATCCATACCGCCGAGCGCCGCCAACGCCTCGAGTCTGGCCGGCACCTCTTCGGGCGAATTGGCGTGAACGGTGCCGGCGCCGCCGTCGTGGCCGGTGTTCATCGCCGTGAGCAGATCAGTCACCTCTGCGCCGCGGACCTCACCGACGACGATGCGATCGGGACGCATTCGTAGTGCCTGCCGAACCAGATCGCGCACCGTCACCTCTCCGACGCCCTCGACGTTGGGAGCTCTGGCGACGAGGCGGACGACGTGTGGATGCGGCGGCGCCAGTTCGGCCGCGTCCTCGACACAGACGATTCGCTCGCGCGGGTCGACCGCGCCGAGCATGGCGGACAACAACGTGGTCTTTCCCGCACCGGTCCCGCCGATCACCAGAAAAGCCAAGCGACAAGAAATGATGCGATTGAGGAGCTCCCGCGCGTCCGGTTCCACGGCGCCGTGGGCGGACAGCGCGTCGAGACCCTGGGTCGCGGGCCGCAACACTCGCAGTGACACGCAGGTTCCACCCTGGGCCACGGGTGCGAGTACGGCATGAAGTCGTACCCCGAAGTGCCCGTCGCCGACGCCCCGCAGGCGGCCGTCGACCCACGGTTGGGCGTCGTCGAGGCGTCGACCTGCCGACAGTGCCAACCGCTGCGCCAATCGACGCACAGCTGCCTCGTCGGTGAACCGCACCCCTGACCTTTCGAGGCCGACCCCGCGGTCCACCCAGACCTGATCCGGCGCGGTCACCAGTACGTCGGCGACCCCGGGTTCGTGCAGCAGAGGTTCGAGCGGCCCCGCGCCTGTCAGTTCCGTCTGGAGCACCCTGACGACCTCCAACAGATCCGTGTCCGCCAGAACGCCCGAGGACTCAGCTCGCACGGCATCGGCAACGGTGGCCGCCGTCGGCTCGCCGACCGACGACGCCGTCAATCGCTCGCGAACTCGGTCGAGCAGTTCGGCCGTGACCAACGCACTCATGCCGCAGCCCTGCGCGGGCGTGCGCCGGATTCGACGGCGTCGAGTACCGCTGTTGCCGCCACACTCAACGGACAACCGCGGGTCAATTCGAGGCCACCACGCTCGAGCATCGGCGCCAGCGATCGGTGGCCGCGCATCACGGCCGTCAGGGGCAGGCCGAGCATGTCTGCCACATCGGCGCCGCGTAGGCCTCCCGGTGCCGGCCCACGCACGACGAGCCCGACGTTGGAGTTGTGTCGCACCACCCAGGCTCCGACCTTCTCGGCCGCGACGCATGCGGCCACGGTGGCCGGAACCACCACGAGCACCGAATCCGACATCTCCAACACGGCCTGACCTACCTCGCTGGGATGACGTGGCACGTCGCAGACCACGAGCCCGCCGGAACTGCGACCTGCGTCAAGCACGGCGCGAACGGCGGTCACTGTCGGACCGTCGATCTCCCGGCGACTGCTCGCCAGAACCCTCAGAAACTTTCCCTTCGCCGGCAGTGCATCGCGCAGCGCCTCCGGGGACAACCGCCCGCCCTCGACGGTCAGTGCACCCCAACGTAATCCGGGAGCAGTCTCGATACCCAACAGCACGTCGGCGCCGGAACCGAGTGCGTCGACGTCCACCAACAGCGTCGGGACGTGACGTGCCGCCGACGTCAACGCGACTGCCGCAGCAGTTGCCGAGGCTCCGCCGCCGCCACAACCACCCACCACGCTCACGACGGTGCCGTCACCACTGACGTCGACGTGGTCGGCCAGAACTGCGACCAGCGCGTTCTCTTCCTCGGGCAAGGACAGAACGCTGTCGGCTCCGATCGCGGTGGCGCTCTTCCAATCGTCGACGGTCGGTGTGCCGTCGCATACGAGGAACACTCGCGTTCGCTTGGGGGAACGAGCCAGAGCATCTCGCGCCGCCGACGCGTCCAGTACCACCGCCGAGGCCCGGTTCCACTGTTGCCGGGACACGGGATGTTCGGCCTCGTCCAGCCGGCGGTCCACCGCGGCAGCGACGCGTCGCACGCTCGCGAGGATTTTCGCGTCGTCGACGAGAACCAGAATGGGAGCCCCGGTTTCCTGAGAGCTGATCGTCGTGTTCATGACTGCAGAGCCTGAACGAGCACCGGCACCGAAAACAGTGGGCCGAACAACCCTGTGGACAACTGGGAGGTTGGGGAGAAACAGGCCTGAGACAGAGGACGACCCCCGCCAATGGGGGGAGGAGGCGGGGGCCGTCTGAGTTCAGCCCCGGGGGGTCGGGCTGAACTAGTTCGAACGAATCGAACAGCAACGATCTTACACCCGCCATCGGCGAGAAATGCAAGCCTGAGCTGCACTGAACTGCTGTTTTTCGCCGAAAGAGGACGCTTGCCGAAGCGCACACGAACCGCCTGTCGGACTATCCTCAATCCTGTGACCGACAAGCCTGCGAACGGACTGAATACCGGGCGGACAGCCGCTTTCTTCGATTTGGACAAAACGATCATCGCGAAGTCGAGCACCCTGGCGTTCAGCAAGCCATTCTTCGCACAGGGTCTGATCAATCGACGCTCGGTTCTCAAGAGCAGCTATGCGCAATTCCTGTTTCTACTGTCCGGCGCCGATCACGATCAGATGGAGCGCATGCGCGAGCATCTGACGGCGATGTGTGCGGGCTGGGACGTGGAACAGGTGAAGGCCGTCGTCGCGGAGACTCTGCACGACATCGTCGATCCACTCGTCTTCGCCGAGGCGGCCGATCTGATCGCAGATCACAAGCTGCGTGGACACGACGTCATCGTCGTGTCTGCTTCGGGTGAAGAGATCGTCGCACCGATCGCCCGCGCCCTCGGCGCCACCCATTCCGTCGCGACGTCGATGAGGGAGGAAGACGGCCACTACACCGGCGAGGTGGACTTCTACTGCTACGGCCCCGGCAAGGTCGAAGCCATGAAAAAACTCGCCGCGGAGTACGGTTACGACCTCGCCGCCAGTTACGCCTACTCCGACTCGGTGACGGATTTACCCATGCTCGAGGCTGTCGGACATCCGACCGCAGTCAACCCCGATCGAGCGTTGCGCAAGGAAGCGGCCGTAAACGGTTGGCCCATACTGACTTTCTCGAATCCGGTCTCACTTCGTGCCCGATTATCGGCCCAGTCCACGACCACGGTGGCCACTACCGCTGCGGTGGGAATCGCAGCTCTGGTGGCCGGCGCCATGACCTTCGGGCTACTGCGCCGGAAACGCTGAAATCCAAGGCCCACAAACAAAAATTGGTACTTGCTGTGAGCCCGGACACAGGGTACAAAGGAGTTACGGAAGAACGGAAGGCCAGGAACGGCTCGGAAGAGAAGGACCGTTTCCCCAACCGAAATTCCTAGCACGGGCACTAGGGCACCCACGCGGAGCACAAGCCACTATAAGGGCAGAAGCGTTGTGGGCCTGCGAGATTCGTTCAATTTGAGCGAGGACCCCGCACAGGTTGCGGGGACGACCTCAGAAAGTGCGATCCCTCGCCGAGGCCACCCACACAACCCACCGAGCACGCTTGGTAACGAGTAGTCCGTGCTGACGGGCGGCGAAGTCGATTTATCGGCAGCGCCGCCCGTTCGTTATGTTCCGGCAGGGGCAATTTGCCGGACTATCCGGTAGCGGCGTCGGCAATCGAAGTCGCCTCTCGCGCACCGGCTTCGAGAGCACCACAGCACAGAATCACCCAGCTGCCGACGCCCGCCGGATTTCCCGAAGCGAATCCTGCCGCGCCGTCCGTGTACGCCTGTGGCCGCCGAAGCCAACTGACCTCGGGGACCCCGAGATTGTGCGGATCCAGCCCCGACGAGACCGCAACCAGACGCGAGGCCGCGCGGGCGACGATGCCGTCAGCGGTGCCGAACGGGCTCAGCGCCAAGAGTTCTCCGTGTACGACGGCCGCCAGAACAGGTGCCGGTGCACTGGTTCCGCCAGTAACGAGTTGGGCGAGAGCGTCCAACCGCTCCCCCACTCCGCGATCCGACCGTGGCCGCCCCAGTTGATCTGCGTCCTCGACGAGATCCGCCGCGGCCAACAGGTGCAGCCGGGCCAAAGCCTGAAGTGGGGCTCGCTTCCACGTCGACTCCATGAGCGGAAGGCTGTCGCCGTCGAGAGCCTGAGCCACGCGCAGAGCACCCGCGAGAATCGGATCACCGGCCATGCCCTCGGCCGGCAATTCGGTGGTGCCACCGGCCAGCGATGCAGAAGCGCGCGCAGCGCGAACCGCGGCTTCAGCGGCAGTGGTGGGCCAACCGCGACGGTTGGTCTTGTGCCGATGAACCTCACCCAGAGCATCGCGCGCATGATCGGCGGCGGCGCGTACGCCTGGAAGATCGACGAGGGGCTGCAAGGGGTCCGTCACGATCAACGACGGTACCCTTGCAGCCCCTCTGCGGACTTGCCTACCTACCTGTTGCGTCAGCTTCCCAGCTTGATGGACCCACCGGGAATCGCGTCGAGCAACTTGCGGGTGTAGTCCTGTTGCGGATTACCGAACACGTCGTCGATCGGTGCCGATTCGACGATCGAGCCACGCGACATCACCAACACGTTGTCCGCGATCTGACGAACCACGGCCAGGTCGTGCGTGATGAAGAGGTACGTCAACCCGAACTCTGCCTGCAGGTCGTTGAGCAGGGTCAAGATCTGATCCTGCACGAGCACGTCGAGAGCGGAGACCGCCTCGTCGCAGATCACGACCTCCGGTTGCAAGGCCAGTGCTCGCGCGATGGCGACGCGCTGACGTTGTCCACCGGAGAGTTCGTTCGGGAACCGACGCATGACCGACTGCGGTAGACCCACCTTGTCGAGAAGTTCGCGGACGCGAGCCTCACGCTCGGCTTTGGTCCCGACCTTGTGGGTACGCAGCGGTTCCTCGATCGTGCGGTAGATCGAGTACATCGGGTCGAGTGTGCCGTAGGGGTTCTGGAAGATCGGCTGCACTCGTCGACGGAACGCAAATGTTTCCTTCGCACCGAGTTTCGCCACGTCCTGACCGTCGAAGACCACGTTGCCCGCAGTGGGCTCGAGCAGACCGAGGACCATCTGTGCGACCGTCGACTTACCGGAACCCGATTCACCGACGATCGCCGTTGTGGTTCCGCGGCGGACCTTGAAGGACACGTCGTTCACGGCTGTGAAGTCGGTGGTCTTGCGGAAACCCTTGCGCAGCTTGAACACCTTGGTCAGATGATCGACGACAAGAACGTCGTCGGTCACCTTGCCGAAGGACTCTGCCGCACTTTCCTCGGCCTTGACCGCTTCGGCGACCTCTTCCGCCTGTTCGCGAATCTCGGCGCGCGCCACCGACGAGCTGAGCCGCTTCGACGCCAACGACGGCGCAGCCGCGACCAGCTTCTGCGTGTACGGATGCTGCGGGCGCTTCAGAATCTCCAGTGCCGGACCGGATTCGACGATACGACCCTTGCTCATCACGATCAGATGCTCGGCGCGCTCGGCGGCCAGGCCAAGATCGTGAGTGATGAGCAGAACGGCGGTGCCGAGTTCCGTAGTCAGACCGTCGAGGTGGTCGAGGATCTGACGCTGGACGGTGACGTCGAGCGCCGACGTCGGCTCGTCCGCGATCAGGAGCTTCGGACGAGCGGACAACCCGATCGCGATGAGTGCGCGCTGACGCATACCGCCCGAGAACTCGTGCGGGTACTGCCCCAACCGGCTCTCGGCTTCGGCGAGTCCTGCCTCCTCGAGCAGTTCGGCGGCCCGAACCTTGGCTGCCTTGCCCTTGGCGATCCCGTTGGCGGCCAGTGCTTCCTCGATCTGGAAGCCCACTTTCCACACGGGATTCAGATTCGACATCGGGTCCTGCGGAACCAAACCGATCTGGCTTCCCCGGATGTGGACGAAGTCCTTCTCCGAGACCTTCGAGATGTCCTTGCCGTCGAAGATGATCTCGCCTGCCGTCACCTTGCCGGTGCCGGGAAGCAGATTGATGATCGAGTGGGCGGTGGTGGACTTACCCGAACCCGATTCGCCGACGATCGCGACCGTCTGACCCGGGTAGACGGTCAGGCTGACGCCTCGAACTGCCGGAACCGGACCGGAATTGGACTGGAAAGACACCTCGAGATCACGAATCTCGAGCAACGGAGTTTCCTCCGAGGTGAGAGTTTCCTTGGTGGTCATCGTGCTCACCGCTTCCGCGACTTGGGATCGAGGGCGTCGCGCAGAGCGTCACCCATCATGATGAATCCGAGAACGGTGATCGCCAAAGCCGTTGCCGGGTAGAACAGAATGGTCGAACCCTGACGCAGCGTCACCTGAGCGTTGCTGATGTCGCCGCCCCACGAAACCTCGGTGGACGGAAGACCGATACCGAGGAAGGACAGCGTCGCCTCGGCAACGATGTACGTACCGAGCGAGATGGTGGCGACCACGATGATGGGCGCCAACGAGTTCGGGATGACGTGGCGGATCAGTGTCTTGAGCTTCGAGACACCCAACGCTTCCGAGGCCATGACGTAATCGTTGTTCTTCGCCGAGATCACCGCGCCTCGAGCGATTCTTGCCATCTGCGGCCAGCCGAAGAGCGCCAGCACGCCGACGACGGTCCAGATGGTGCGATCGGTGAACAGCTGCATCAGGACGATGGCAGCCAGGATCAGCGGGATGCCGAAGAAGATGTCGGCGACACGGGAGAGGATCGAATCGGTCCATCCGCCGTAGAAACCGGACAGCGCACCGAAGATCACGCCGATCACCAGCACCGACGCCGTGACGCCGACGCCCACGAGTACGGATGCGCGAGCACCGTAGATGGTGCGCGAGTACACGTCACAGCCCTGGCGGTCGAAACCGAACCAGTGCCCTGAGGTCGGCCCCTGCATGCTGTAGGTCAGGTCGCAGAACCGCGGATCGGTGCTCGTGAACAAGCTCGGAAACGCTGCGATGACGATGACCGCGAGGATGATGATCGTCGAGATGATGAACAGGGGGCGCTTGCGTAGGTCGCGCCACGCATCGGTCCACATGCTGGTCGGCGCCTGATCGAGTTTGACGGCGTCCGTCTCCCCCGGTGCCGCAACTTCGGGCGGTGCCACGAAATGACTTTGCCGGACTGCGCGTCCGGTCTTCACGGTCTCAGACATAGCGGATCCTCGGATCGAGCGCGGCGTACAAGAGGTCGACGAGCAGATTCGCGATCAGGTAGATCACGATCAGGATGGTGACGAACGAAACCACCGTCGGCGCTTCACCTCTGGTCACGGCCTGGTAGATCGTGCCGCCGACGCCGTTGATGTTGAAGATGCCCTCGGTGACGATGGCGCCGCCCATCAACGTTGCGAGGTCGGCACCCAGGAACGTGACCACGGGGATCAGCGAGTTGCGCAACACGTGCACGCGAACCACTCGTCCACGGGAAAGTCCCTTGGCGGTAGCGGTGCGGACGTAATCGGCAGTCAGATTCTCCGCCACGGACGTTCGGGTCAGTCGCAGGACGTAGGCGAACGAGACCGAACCAAGAACCAGGGCAGGGAGCAGGAGATTGGTGAAGCTGGTGTTGCCACCGACCGTCGGCGGGACGATGCCCCATTTGACGCCGATGAAGAACTGAGCCAGGAAGCCGATCACGAAGATCGGGATGGCGATGAGAACGAGGCTGAACAGCAGGACGGTGCTGTCGAAGAATCCGCCCTTACGCAGGCCGGCGATGAGGCCGAAGCCGACACCGAAGACGGTCTCGACGATCAGTGCCATGAAGGCGAGTTTCATCGTGATCGGAAATGCCTGTGCCAGAACTTCACTGACAGGTCGTCCGGAGAACGACGTGCCGAAGTCCAGCGTGAAGATGCCCTTCAGGTACAGCAGGTACTGCTGATAGAAGGGGAGATCGAGGTGGTAGCGCTCCCGAAGCTGTGCTGCCACAGCCGGACTGAGCGCCTTGTCGCCCGCCAACGCGGCAATCGGATCACCGGGAAGCAGGAAGACCATGGCGTAGATCAGAAGAGTGGCCCCGAGAAAAACCGGGATCATTTGAAGCACTCGGCGACCGATGTACCAGAGCATCGGATCACCTCCTTGTCGATGATCGTGTACGTCAGCGGACAGTCCGGTGTGAACACGAGTTCGGGACGGCAGGCAGGGCGCCTGCCGCCCCGAACTCACGTTTCAGATGCGGATCGTTCTACGCGTCAGTTCTTTTCGATGTCTTCGTAGACCGGAACACCGTTCCAGCTGATGGTCACGTTGGAAACGTTCTCCGACCATCCACTGGCAGCGTTGCGGTACCACGTCGGAACTGCGGGCAGGTCCTTGAGCAGGACTTCCTGGGCCTGATCGAGCAGTTCCTGAGCCTTCGCCTGATCGGTCTGGCCGGCCGATTCGCGCAGGAGGCGGTCGAACTCGGGGTTGGAGTACTCACCGTCGTTGGAGCTGCCGCCGGTCTGGTAGTTCTGCGCCAGGAAGCCGTACTGCTGCGGGTAGTCGCCCTGCCAACCGGAGCGGAAAGAGCTCTGGATGGTGCGGTCGGTGGCTTCGGTGCGGATCTGAGCGAAGGTGGCGTACTGCTTGCCCTTTGCGTCGATACCGAGGGTGTTGCGGATGCTGTTCGCCGTGGCATCGACCCATTCCTGGTGTCCGCCGTCGGAGTTGTAGGCGATCTCGAAGCTGCCGGACCACGGTGCGATGGCGTCGGCCTTGGCCCAAGCAGCCTTGGCCGCCTCGGGATCGAACTTCACGTTGCTGTTACCGGTCAGCGAGTCGTTCCAGCCCTTGATTGCGGGGCTGGTGAAGTCGAGTGCAGGCGTCCTGGTCTTGTTGAAGATCTGCTGGGTGATCTGATCGCGGTTGATCGCCATCGAGATCGCCTGACGGCGGAGCATGCCCTCTTCGCCGCTGAAGTGCGGCAGGCGACCCGGGATCGTGAACGTCTCGATGGTTGCCGACGGCTGGTTGACGGTGCGTCCGGGCAGGTCCGACTCGAAGGTCGTGACGGCGCTCGGCGGAACCTGGTCGAGAACGTCGACGTTGTTGGCCAGGAGATCGGTGTACGCCGTGTCGAGGCTGTTGTACATGATGAAGTCGACGCCGGCGTTCTTCGGCTTACGGTTGCCGTTGTAGTCCGGGTTCACGACGGTGTCGATGCGGACGTTGTGCTGCCACGCGCCGGTTCCGTCGAGCTTGTACGGGCCGTTGCCGATCGGGTTCTCACCGAAGGCGGTCATGTCCTTGAACGCGACCTCGGGCAGCGGGTAGTACGCCGTGAAGCCGAGGCGATCGGGGAACGCCGACTCGGGCTGCTTGAGTTCGATGGTGAAGGTGGAGTCGTCCACAACCTTCAGACCCGACATGGTCTGTGCCGTCGGAACCTCGGCGGCAACTTCGTCGTAGCCCTTGATCGGATCGAAGAACGATGCCTGAAGCTGAGCGTTGGTGGAGAGGGCGCCGTAGTTCCACGCGTCGACGAACGACTTCGCGGTGACGGGGGTGCCGTCCGTGAAGGTCCAACCGTCCTTGAGCTTGACGGTGAAGTTCTGACCGTCGGTGCTCTCGATGGACTCGGCAACCTCGTTCTCCGTACCGCCGTCTGCGGTGTACGAAACGAGACCGGAGAACAGCGAGTCGAGGACGCGGCCGCCCATGTTCTCACTCGTGTTCGTGGGGATCAACGGGTTCTGAGGCTCGCCCGCCCAGGCGTTGACGACGCCACTGGACGATCCGCCCGACGAATCGCCGGACGAACATGCCGTGATCAGCACTGCCGTCATTCCGAGCGCGACCGCGCCCGTCGCTATGCGTGAGATACGCAAAGGAATTCCTTCCACATCTAAGTGACCCCGAGCATGCTCGCGGCCTGCCGACAGCCGTAACTGCCGGCGTCGTGTCGCCTACAACTGAAAGTGAACGTGACTTCGAGTTGTGGTCGAATAATGGTTTGACAATAGACACATCCGACGCGGGGCGCGCATCGCACCCATTGTCCGCAATTCCGAGGGAAATCTGTCCGCGCCCATTCACTCGTCGGCGGAAGCGACCACCCGTCGCATCAATTCGACCGATCGTCGCAGGACAACGGGTTGCAACGTGATGCAACGGTGCGTTTACGCGAGCTTGTGACTACCCTCACACGGAGTCAGAAAAGTGTCGATCAAAGTGGAAAGAAGGCCGTCAGCCATGACAAGCGCAGCCGAAACAGACGTCCCCCAGGCATATCCGCCGAGCGCAGAGTTCGCTGCGGCCGCCAACGCGGGACCGGAGTTGCAGGCTGCCGCAGATACCGACCGCCTCGCTTTCTGGGCGAATCAGGCTGAGCGCCTTCACTGGCACGAGAAATGGACCGACGTCCTCGACTGGACCGACGCCCCCGTCGCCAAGTGGTTCGTCGGCGGAAAACTCAACGTCGCCTACAACTGCGTCGACCGCCACGTCCTCGCCGGCAACGGCGACCGCGTCGCCATCCACTTCGAAGGCGAACCAGGCGATTCCCGCGACCTGACCTACAACGACCTCCTCGCCGAAGTCAGCCGCGCCGCAAACACTTTCACCGACCTCGGCCTCGTCGCCGGTGACCGCGTCGCGATCTACATGCCGATGATCCCCGAAGCGATCGTCACCATGCTCGCCTGCGCCCGCCTCGGCCTGACTCACTCGGTCGTCTTCGCCGGATTCTCCGCCACCGCCCTACGCTCACGCATCGACGACGCCCAAGCCAAACTCGTCGTCACCGTCGACGGGCAGTGGCGACGCGGCGCAGCAGCACCCATCAAAACAGCGGTCGACGAATCCGTCGCCGGCGCCGAATCCGTCCAGAACGTGTTGGTGGTCAACCGGACCGGCATCGACGTCGACTGGACCGACGGCCGCGACCTGTGGTGGCACGAAACCGTCGCACAGGCCTCACCCGAGCACGAGGCGCAGGCCTTCGACGCCGAGCATCCCCTGTTCATTCTCTACACCTCCGGCACCACCGGAAAGCCCAAGGGCATCATCCACACCTCCGGCGGCTACCTCACCCAGGCCTCGTACACCCACCACAACGTCTTCGATCACAAAGCGGGACAAGACGTCTACTGGTGCACCGCCGACATCGGCTGGGTCACCGGACACTCCTACATCGTCTACGGACCCCTCTCGAACGGCGTCACCCAGGTCGTCTACGAAGGCACCCCCAACTCCCCGAACGAGCACCGCCACTTCGACATCATCGAGAAGTACGGCGTCTCCATCTACTACACCGCACCCACCCTCGTGCGCACGTTCATGAAGTGGGGCCGCGAGATCCCCGACGCCCACGACCTGTCCTCGATCCGCCTCCTCGGATCTGTGGGCGAGCCCATCAACCCCGAAGCGTGGCGCTGGTTCCGAGAGGTCATCGGCGGCAACAAAGCCCCCATCGTCGACACCTGGTGGCAGACCGAGACCGGCGCGATCATGATCTCCCCACTCCCCGGTATCACCGCCACCAAACCCGGATCCGCCATGGCACCACTGCCCGGCATCTCCGCCAAGATCGTCGACGACGACGCCAAGCCCCTCGGCCCCGGCGGCAACGGCTACCTCGTCCTCGACGAGCCGTGGCCGGCGATGCTGCGCGGCATCTGGGGCGACATGGACCGCTACCGCGACACCTACTGGTCCCGCTACGCCGAAGAAGGCTGGTACTTCGCCGGTGACGGCGCCAAGTACGACGACGACGGCGCACTCTGGGTCCTCGGCCGCGTCGACGACGTCATGAACGTCTCCGGTCACCGCATCTCCACCTCCGAAGTGGAATCAGCACTGGTGAACCATCACGGAGTCGCCGAAGCCGCCGTCGTCGGTGCCGCCGACGAGACCACCGGACAGGGCATCGTCGCGTTCGTCATCCTCCGTGAAGGCGTCGAGAACACCGGCGACGTCCTCATCGCCGAACTCAAGGCTCAGGTCTCCACCGACATCAGCCCCATCGCCAAGCCCCGTCAGATCACGATCGTGCCGGAACTGCCGAAGACCCGGTCCGGCAAGATCATGCGCCGCCTCCTGCGCGACGTCGCCGAAGGCCGCGACCTCGGAGACACCTCGACCCTGGTCGATCCCAAGGTATTCGACGCCATCCGCGGCAAGTAGGGCCTTCGGCCCCTGTGCGCCTTTTTGGTAGTCCCCACTACCGGAAAGGCACACAGGGGCGAAGCCCCTCTCGCAACTTCACTTCCTCTTTCGACGTCAGCCAGGACTCCTCGGCTACGCGGATGTCTGCGGCAACCCTCTTGTGCAAGGACTTTCCGCGCGAGGAGAGAAACACGCGTACCTTCCGACGGTCGTCCTCCCCGACTTCGCGGTAGATGAGCGCGAGCGAGACCAACTTGTCCGCAACTCGCGTCAGCGTCGGAGCCGGTGTTCCCGTTCGATCGCGCAGCTCAGCCATCGTCAGCCCCTCGGTCGACGCCAGGGCTTCGAGCGTCATCCAGTGATCAAGAGTGAGATTCTCTGCCGCCAGCGCCTTCTCCGCCGCTGCCGCGGCCATTCGAGCTGCTCGGACCAGCGCAGTCGTCAGCGACGCATCAAGAATTCCGGAGTCACTTTTTCCCACTGATCACTCCCCCGCTGTTGCGCAGTTCACACTTCTCGGGCAATACTTTCAAATGAAATGATAGTAACCCAGGCCAGGCCGCTGACTCCCGATTCCGGCGGCGACGCATGAGCGCTACCGGCGCGCTCGAACGCGCGCGCAGCGCGGTGTGGCGCCTGGGCATGGTGGTTCCCCTTCAGGGGCCGGCCGGACTGTTCGGCCCCTCCTGCGAAGCAATCAGCGAGTTGGCCGCCCGCGACCTCAACAACTCCGGTGGCGTGCTGGGACGCGAAGTCCAGATCGAAGTGATCGACGGCGGCGCTTCGCCGAGCGTCGTCGCCGCCCGCGTGGGACAACTACTCGACGCAGGCGACATCGACGCGGTCAGCGGTTGGCACATCTCCTCTGTCCGCCACGCTCTTGCACCCGTGGTCGCGGACCGCATTCCGTACTCGTACACCTCGCTCTACGAGGGCGGCGAGGTCAGATCCGGCATCTACTGCTCCGGCGAAACACCACGGCAGCAGATCGCGCCGGCGCTGAAGTGGCTGCGCGACAACGTCGGAGCGCGTAAGTGGTTTGTCGTCGGGGACGACTACATTTGGCCGCACAGCTCTCTCGGAGCCGTGAGGCAATTCGCCACCGAACTCGATCTCAGCCTTGTCGGCGGTTCGTTTGTCGACCTGGGGCGCGGAAACATGAAGCAGTTGGTCGAGACCGTCTCGAACTCCGGTTGCGACGGCGTGATCATGCTCCTCGTCGGCCAGGACGCCGTCGATTTCAACCGCGCCTTCGCCCGCCGCGGCCTCGACGAGTCGATGATCCGGTTCAGCCCGTTGATGGAAGAGAACATGCTGCTCGCGAGCGGGCCGAGGGCAACCCGCAACCTGTTTGCCTCCGCCGCGTACTTCCGTTCGATGGTCGACGGCAACTCCATGGATCTACTCGGGCGCTACATCGCACTGCACGGCGCGCACGCTCCGGCGCTGAACAATGCCGCCGAATCGTGTTACGAAGGGATACATACCCTTTCGGCCCTGGTTCGACGCGCCGACAGCACTCATCCGCGTGACCTGGACGCCGTCGTCGAGGGTGCCGCGTACGACGGGCCTCGCGGAACCGTCGAGTTTCGTGATCGTGTTGCACGACAGAAGATTCAGCTCGCCGTCGCCGACGGACTCGACTTCTCGATCATCGCAACGCTCTGAGATTTTCCCACTGAGATCTCGCTCTTGACTTCTGTGGCGCGCATCACTTAGTTTCATTTGGAATCATTTCATTTGAAAGTAACCCGTCCCGAAGTAACCGTCCCGAAGTAACCGTCCCGAAGTAACCGGAGGTGCCCGATGGGCAGTGTTGGTTTGCTTTACGTGGGAGCCGTCCTCTTCGTCAACGGACTGATGCTGCTCGGCACAGTTCCCGTTCGATCCGCCTCGGTCCTCAACCTCTTCGTCGGCGCACTTCAATGCGTCGTCCCCACCGTCATGTTGATTCAGGCTCAGGGAGATTCGAGTGCCGTCCTGGCGGCCTCAGGGCTCTATCTGTTCGGATTCACCTATCTCTACGTCGGCATCAGCAATCTCGCCGGCTTCGAGCCGGAAGGAATCGGGTGGTTCTCGCTGTTCGTCGCGTGCGCCGCGCTCGTGTACTCCTTCCTCTCTTTCACAGTGAGCACCGACCCCGTCTTCGGGGTCATCTGGCTCGCATGGGCAGCGCTGTGGACGCTGTTCTTCCTGGTACTCGGGCTCGGCCGCGAGAATCTCAGTCGCTTCACCGGCTGGGCAGCGGTCCTCCTGAGCCAGCCCACGTGCACGGTCCCCGCATTTCTGATCCTGACCGACAACTTCCACACCACACCCGCCGTCGCGGCCGGTTGGGCCGGAGCACTTCTGGTTCTCCTGGGCCTGGCCAAGATCCTCGCTGCACCCAAAACCGCAGTACCCCAATCCCGTCCAGTCTTCAACTGATCGACACAACCAAGGAGTGAAAGACAATGCGACACGGTGACATCTCCTCGAGCAACGACACGGTCGGCGTAGCAGTGGTCAACTACAAGATGCCCCGCCTGCACGATCGCGCCGGCGTCCTCGAGAACGCGCGCAAGATCGCCGACATGATGATCGGCATGAAGACCGGCCTCCCCGGAATGGATCTGGTGGTCTTCCCCGAATACTCCACGCAGGGAATCATGTACAACGAAGAGGAGATGTACGCGACAGCAGCCACCATCCCGGGCGACGAGACCGCGATCTTCTCCGCAGCGTGCCGCGAAGCCGACACGTGGGGAATCTTCTCCATCACCGGCGAACAGCACGAAGACCACCCGAACAAGCCCCCGTACAACACGTTGATCCTCATCGACAACAAGGGCGAGATCGTTCAGAGGTACCGAAAGATCCTGCCCTGGTGCCCCATCGAAGGGTGGTACCCGGGAGACACGACGTATGTCACCGAAGGCCCGAAGGGGCTGAAGATCTCGCTCATCATCTGCGACGACGGCAACTACCCGGAGATCTGGCGCGACTGCGCGATGAAGGGTGCGGAACTGATCGTCCGTTGCCAGGGATACATGTACCCCGCCAAGGACCAGCAGGTAATGATGTCCAAGGCAATGGCCTGGGCCAACAATTGTTATGTGGCAGTTGCCAATGCGGCCGGATTCGACGGCGTCTACTCCTACTTCGGACACTCCGCGATCATCGGATTCGACGGCCGGACGCTGGGTGAAACCGGCGAAGAAGAATACGGAATCCAATACGCGCAGCTTTCCGTCTCAGCCATTCGCGACGCACGCGAGAACGATCAGTCCCAGAACCACATCTTCAAACTCCTCCATCGCGGCTACTCCGGTGTCCACGCAGCAGGTGACGGAGACAAGGGCGTCGCGGACTGCCCGTTCGAGTTCTACAAGCTGTGGGTCACCGACGCCCAGAAGGCTCAGGAACGCGTCGAGGCCATCACCCGAGACACAGTGGGTGTAGCGGATTGTCGCGTCGGAAACCTGCCGGTCGAGAAGACAATCGAAGCGTAAGGATCTCACTGTGCCTTACATCACCGACATGCTCCATGACCGGAACAGTGCAGCACCACCGGCCGAGGAACGAACCGAACCCGTACCGGTCGGGGCCTTCGACGCTCGCAAGCTCTCGAAAGCCCTGAGTTCCAAGATCGTCGGACAACAGGCCGCCGTCGACGCAGTGGTTCGTGCGATTTCGATCGCGCATGTCGGTGCCACGGATCCGACGCGTCCGCTCGCCAACATCCTTCTCGTTGGCCCGACCGGCGTCGGCAAGACGGAATTGGTGCGGCGCGTGGCCGCAGAACTACGGTCAGGACCAGATGATCTGTGCCGCATCGACATGAATGCTCTTGCGCAAGAGCATTATGCGGCGTCGTTCTCCGGGGCTCCACCTGGATATGCCGGTAGCAAGGAGTCCTTCACGCTGTTCGACAAGAACACCGTCGAGGGCGATCCGTACACCCCCGGAATCGTCCTGTTCGACGAAGTGGAGAAGGCCGACCCCACCGTGCTGCGTGCGCTCCTGCAGGTCCTCGACAACGGCGAACTCCGGTTGGCGAACGGTCAGCAGAAGATCTCGTTCCGCAACAGCTACGTGTTCCTGACCTCGAATCTCGGCTCTGCTGCGGTGGCAGAACGTCGGCGATCCCACCTGCGGCAGCTCGCCGATCGCGTCCGGATCGATCGACCGCGCCATGGTCATCATCTGGTGCAACGCGCGTTGGAGAAGTTCTTCGACCCCGAATTCTTCAACCGCATCGACGAAACCGTGATCCTCGACGAGTTCGACGAACAGACCGCGGAACAAGTGACCCGTCTCGAGATCGAACTGATCACGACTCGGTTGGCCAGGAGAGGCATCGACGTCGAGGTGGAGGACAGCGCCGTCGCCCTGTTGCAACGGCGCGGGTTCGACCCGGTGTACGGAGCACGTGGCCTGCGCCGGACCATCCGGAACGTTTTGGCCGACCCGGTGGCCGCCGCCGTTCTCGACCTTCGGCCGGTCGGGACGCAACCACTCGCCTTGCAGGCGCGGGCAGTTGGTGATCAGATACAGGTAAAGAAAGTCCCATGAGTGCTCGCTCACGTTGCGGATCGAATCCGCAACGTGGGCGACACATTTCAAACATGTCCGCGTAACGCCACCTCCCTAGGTTGGGTGCCTG
>NZ_LVCT01000082.1:0-14504 GCF_001647205.1 Rhodococcus sp. EPR-134 | reverse complement strand
TCTCGGTGAGAACGCCGCACTGAAGGAGACGCTGGAGGACTACACCCTCCGATTTGCGCCACGCAGCTACCGCAAATGGGGAACCGGCGTCGTCGCGACCTCCGCGCTCGGCGGAATCGCGTATCTCGCAGACTTCTCGATCGGCGCCAACATCGGCATCTCGTACGGCACCGGTAACGCACTTCTGGGTATCGCCGTGTTTGCCGTCGTCATCATGGCGACCGGCTTCCCACTCGCCTACTATGCCGCGCGATACAATATCGACCTCGATTTGATCACTCGCGGAAGCGGTTTCGGCTACTACGGCGCGGTGGTCACCAACGTCATCTTCGCGACGTTCACCTTCATCTTCTTCGCGCTCGAAGGTTCCATCATGGCCCAGGGTTTGAAACTGGGGCTCGGGATCCCACTCTCGATCGGCTACGCGGTCTCGACCCTGATGGTCATTCCACTGGTCATTTACGGAATGAAGGCTCTGGCAAAGCTCCAAGTGTGGACGACGCCTCTGTGGCTCGTCATGATGGTGCTGCCGTTCCTGTATCTGCTGTTCAAGCACCCTGATTCGGTGAGCGCGTTCTTCGCCTTCGGCGGTGAGGACGGCGCAAACGGCAAGGGCGTCAACTTCGGATCGGTGATGCTGGCCGCGGGTGTCTGCTTGTCGCTGATCGCACAGATCGCCGAGCAGATCGACTACCTACGCTTCATGCCGCCCAAGACGCCGGAGAACACCCGTCGTTGGTGGGCTGCAGTAATTCTCGCGGGGCCCGGCTGGGTCATCTTCGGCGCGTTCAAGCAGATCGTCGGACTGTTCCTCGCTGTGTACATCATCGCGAACGTCGTCGACGGATCTTCGATCGCCAACCAGCCCGTGCACCAGTTCCTCGAGATCTCCCAGGACATGATGCCGCACTGGCTGGCCATGACGCTGGCCGTGATCCTCGTGGTCATCAGCCAGATCAAGATCAACGTCACCAACGCGTACTCCGGCTCACTGGCCTGGACCAACTCGTACACCCGCGTCACCAAGACCTACCCCGGACGCATGGTCTTCGTTCTGGTCAACCTGGCGATCGCACTGATCTTGATGGAAGCCAACATGTTCGACTTCCTCAACACGATCCTGGGCTTCTACGCCAACTGCGGTATCGCCTGGGTCGTGGTCGTCGCCTCGGACATCGCAATCAACAAGTACTGGTTGAAGCTCTCCCCGAAAGTCCCCGAGTTCCGACGCGGGATGCTCTACGACGTCAACCCCGTCGGCTTCGTGTCGATGCTGCTGGCCGCGGGCATTTCGATCCTGGTGTTCTTCGGTGCTTTCGGTTCGGCGATCAAGCCGTTCTCCCCGATCGTCGCAATCGTCATCGCGCTGGTGATGCCGCCGGTCCTGGCCGTCGCCACCAAGGGAAAGTACTACCTACGACGCACCGACGACGGCATCGATCTGCCGATGTTCGACGAGTACGGGAACCCCTCCGGTGAAACGCTTCTGTGCTGCGTCAGCGGAATCGAATTCGAGCGTCCCGACATGCTCGCGTCGAACGTGCCCGGTCCGAACGGCGAGAAGCAGTACATCAGCTCCCTGGCCTTGAGCACCGACAAGACCGGTGAGCACGTCCTGCCTGCTCAGCTTCCCTGACAACTGCTGTGCGCCTTTATTAACCGCCGGGGGTTAATAAAGGCGCACAGCAGGGTTATGCCCCTACATCGTCGAGCGACTCACCCTTCGTCTCACGCATGACCAGCAGCGCAACAAAAGTCAGCGTCGCCGCTACGAGAAGATAGATGCCGACCCAACCGACGCCGTAGTTCTTCGCGAGGTAGACGGCGATGAACGGCGCCACCGCTGCGCCCAGAATACTGGCCGTGTTGTACGCGATTCCCGAGCCCGTGTAGCGGACGTTGGTCGGGAAGAGTTCCGGGAGAACGGCACTCATCGGGCCGAAGGTCAGGCCCATGAGCAGCATGCCCACGATGAGGAACGCCAACATGCGACCGTCGTTCATTCCGTCCGGTTCGAGGAAGACACCGAAGGTCAAGCCGAACACCATGATCAGACCGGTGATGATCAGCAAGGTGATACGACGCCCGTAACGGTCGGCGAGCCAACCCGAGACCGGCACGGCAGCAGCGAAGAACACGACTGCGATCAACTGCAGGACAAGGAAATCGGTGTACTTGAAGCCCGCACCGGTTCCACCGTCGGCCGCCGTCTTGCCGGTTCCGTGGCTGAGAACCCAGGTGGTCATGATGTAGAACAGCGTGTACGTCGCGAGCATCACGAACGTACCGATGATCAGCTGACGCCAACTGGTCTTGAATACCTCGGCCACCGGAGTCTTGACCTTCTCGCCGCGCTCGACTGCGCGCGCGAACACCGGGGTTTCCTCGAGCTTGAGCCGGACGTACAGGCCGATCATCACCATGATTGCGCTGAGCAGGAACGGAATTCGCCATCCCCAACTCAGGAAGGCACCCTCGAGGTCCGGGCTGGAATTGTCGTGGTTCATGAACAACGTGATGATCAGGAACAGTCCGTTGGCCATGAAGAAGCCGATGGGCGCACCGAGTTGCGGCCACATCGCCGCCCAGGCCCGCTTGCCTTCCTTGGCGGTCTCGGTCGCGAGCAGCGCCGCACCCGACCATTCGCCGCCGAGCCCGAGACCCTGGCAGAAACGCATGAGCGCCAACAACGCCGGGGCCAGCAGTCCGATCTGGTGATAGGTCGGCAGTAGTCCGATGAGGAAGGTCGCTATGCCCATCGTCAGCAACGAGCCGACCAGAGTTGCCTTGCGTCCGACGCGGTCACCGAAGTGTCCGAAGAGAATCGAACCGAGGGGACGGGCGACGAACGCGAGTCCGAACGTCGCCAACGACGCGAGAAGCGCGGTGGTGTCGTTGCCCTTCGGGAAGAACAGGTGCGGGAACACCGATACTGCCGCTGTTGCATAGATGTAGAAGTCGTAGAACTCGATGGACGTACCCACCATGCTGGCGACCACGATTCGGCTGCGCGGCACTCCGGCGACGGTATCTGCGTCGCCGCCCTCCGGCTTGGGTGGATTCTCACTGACTGACGTGCTCAAAACATGCTCCTGCGCCGTTATACGAAAAATGTCCAATTGGTGGGATAGTGTCCCAATCAGTAGGAATTGAACACCCGCGGGGTTTTCCGACGCAAATTCGGTTCGCGAATTCGGCTCAGCGGGCAATCCGCGATAAAATTCCGTAAAGGTGAGCCGGGAAGTCTGGTCGGCACGTGCATTCGATGCGTCACAACGTCGATCACGTTCATGTCTGTTGCATCCGAATTCGGTTGCACGAACAAAGGTCGTCCCCACGCGTGATCTCCACCCTGCGTTCCGAACTGTCCCGCTACCTCCGCACCGAAACGGTGGGCGGATCGATCCTCCTGATCGCTGCCACCCTCGCTCTGATCTGGGTGAACTCGCCTTTCGGTGAGAGCTACATCGCACTACGTGACTTCCAGATCGGTCCGTCCGCACTCCATCTCGACCTCAGCTTGGGCACGTGGGCGCAGGACGGACTGCTTGCCGGCTTCTTCTTCGTCGCCGGCCTCGAACTCAAACGTGAACTGGTGGTCGGCGAACTCGCGGACCGCAAAGCCGCGATGCTCCCGATCATCGCGGCGTGCGGCGGCGTCCTGGTTCCCGCGATCATCGCGGCGTCCATCGGTTTCGGTACGCCCGGCATGGACAAGGGCTGGGCCATTCCCGTCGCGACGGACATCGCTTTTGCCCTCGGCGTGCTCGCGCTGACCGGCTCGAAGATCCCGGCGAGCGCCCGAGTTTTCCTGCTCAGCCTGGCCGTCGTCGACGATCTGCTCGCGATCATCCTCATCGCCGTACTGTTCACCGGTTCCCTCGCGATGTTGTGGCTGCTGACCGCGGCCGCAGCCCTGGCTGCCTACGCCTACGCCCAACACAAACGCATCACGACGCCGTTCCTCTACGTCCCGCTGGCACTACTGACCTGGTACGCGATGCACGAAGCGGGGATACACGCCACACTCGCGGGCGTCGCGCTCGGCTTACTCACCCGGGTGAGGCGCGATCCGGACGAGGAGTACGCGCCCGGTAGCCGTCTCGAGCACCGCATTCAGCCCTACTCTGCAGGCTTCTGTGTCCCCGTCTTCGCACTGTTCGCCTCCGGTGTTCCGATCAACGCGGCGGTGCTCGGCGACATTTTCACCGACCCCGTCGGGCAATCGGTTGTCGTCGGTCTTCTGGTCGGCAAAACCGTCGGAATCTTCGGAATTTCCCTGCTCGCGATCAAATTGGGGATAGCAACCAAACCCAAGACACTGGAATTGAGAGACATGTTTGCCCTCTCAGTTCTCGGTGGCATCGGGTTCACCGTTAGCCTGCTTGTAGCAGACCTCGCATTGGACGGGGTCGGCGATGGCAGCGAGGCCGAGATAGCGAAGGCCGCAGTTCTCGTGACATCGTTGGTGGCATCGCTGATCGGATCAGCGCTGCTGTGGCGACGTGGACGAGTTCATGCGGCTCGAGACGACGCTTCCACCGCCATTGCCACGGACGCGAGAGAACTACCTGGAGAGGTCGACAAGTGAGCTTGACCAACGGAGAGAGCCAGCGCTTCACCGGAGATGGAGTACCGAACACGGTCTCTTCCATCCCTCTCACCGATGTGGACGCCCGCACGCCGGGCGAGGCCACCATCGGGGCCCTCGTCAAGGACGCGACCGCACAGGTCTCCACCCTCGTGCGCGCCGAGGTCGAACTTGCCAAGGCCGAGGTGACGGGCGAGGTCAAGAAGGGTCTGCAGGGCAGCGTCTTTTTCATCCTGGCCTTCACGGTTCTGCTGTTCAGCTCGTTCTTCTTCTTTTTCTTCCTGGCCGAGATGCTCGACACCTGGGTGCCGCGCTGGCTGGCGTTCCTCATCGTCTTCCTGATCATGGTGGTGACCACCGCGATTCTGGCGCTGCTCGGTTATCTGCGCGTGCGCAAGCTGAGGGCTCCGGAGAAGACGATCGAATCGCTCAAGCAGGCCAAGAACGTCATCCCCGGCAGCCATGACGACGCAAAGCCGTCGGTCGATTTCAACGCGCGCCGGTAGCGAGTCTGATCGAAAGTGGCAGCCCCAGATCCATCCACCGTCAGGTTCGACGGCCCCTGGATTCACCGGGACATTCACGCCAACGGCATCCGGTTTCACGTCGTCGAGGTAGGCGACGCGGAGCCGGATGCTCCGTTGGTGGTCCTGTTGCACGGATTCGCCGATTTCTGGTGGTCCTGGCGCCATCAATTGACGGCACTGTCGGAGCAGGGATTCCGCGTCGTCGCGATGGACCTTCGTGGGTACGGCGATTCCGACAAGCCCCCTCGCGGCTACGACGGTTGGACGCTCGCCGGTGACGTAGCCGGCCTCATTCGTGCGATGGGTTACGGCAAGGCCACGCTGATCGGTCATGCCGACGGCGGGTTGGTGTGCTGGGCGACCGCGCTCCTGCATCCACGCCTGGTGCGGTCGATCGCGCTGATCTCGTCTCCACACCCGATGGCGCTCAAGAAAGCAGTCGTCCGCGACCCCTATCAGCGCCGCGCGCTTTTGCCCTCGTTCCTGGCCTATCAGGTACCGCTACGCCCGGAACGTCGGTTGACGGCCGACAACGGCGCCGAAGTGGAGCGTCTGGTTCGCTCGCGGTCGGGCCCCACCTGGCCGCAGCAACCCGAATTCGCAGACGTCATGAGCAAGATGCGGTCCGCGATCCGGATCCCGGGCGTCGCGCATTCCACGTTGGAGTACCAGCGTTGGGCCTTCCGCAGCCAGCTCCGCCCCGAGGGCCGACGTTTCATGCGTTTGATGGATCAGGTTCTTCGCATTCCGATCGTCCAGATTCACGGCGAACTCGACCCGTACGTGCTCACCCGTACCGTGCGTCGCGACAAGCACTGGGCTCCCGGCGAGAAACTGCGCACCATTGCCGGAGTCGGTCATTACGCGCATCAGGAAGCCCCCGAGCGCGTCAATCGCGAACTCGGGGACTTCCTCCTTACGGAGAAGTGACCGCTACAGGATGCACGCGCCCGTCGGTACGGGCGTCGATGCCGAGGCAGCCGCGTTCAACTGGCGCGAGACTTCCTGCGCGGTGAGGACGAATCCGGTGTCACTGTCGTCGACGGCAGCACCGAACACGACGCCGAGGACCCGCCCCTGATCATCGACCATCGGTCCACCCGAGTTGCCCTGCCGGATGGATCCGCGGACGGTGTAGACCTCACGCTGGGTGGTTCCGGCCTTGTAGATGTCCGGCCCGTTCAGGTTGAGGACCTCACGAACGCGGGCTGCGCTGGCCGTGTACGGACCACCGCCGGGGTAGCCGAGCACCAACGCGTTGTCACCGGTCCGAGCCTGCTCCGGAGCGAACGGCAGCACCGGCGCGTCCAATCCGGGAACCGCCAGAATCGCGATGTCCACGGCGGAGTCGAAGAGAACCACCTGCGCGGGCAGTGCGCCCTCCATGGTGTCCACGGTGATGCTCTCGGTTCCGGCAACCACGTGGGCGTTGGTCATGACGCGTTCGGGGGCGACGATGAATCCGGATCCCTCGAGCGCGCGCTGGCAACTCGGTGCGACGCCGTTGATGCGGAGAACACTCGGACGCAACTGCGCCGCCAACGGACTGGCGAGAACGCTCGCGTCGGGTGCTTCGACCTCGGTGATGGGCGTGCGCCCGAACGGGCCGATGACGTCAGGCAGGCCGGAGGTGTCGAGCAGCGCCGAGAACTCGGTCGGGATGCGGCGCAGCCACTGCGGCGCCACTTCGTCCACGCTGGCGAGAACGTCCGAACCACGAACAGCGGCGGCAATATTCGGCTGCGACGAGGAAGTGAGCGGAATCGCGAGCAACCACGCCGCGACCACGACAGCCACCGCCTGTAGACCCGCACCGATGACGCTGTCGACGGATCGCGCCGTCGGACTGTGCATTCCGCTGCGCGCCGCGCGTCCGAGCACCATGCCGGCGACCTCGCCGATGATGACCAACACGACGATCAGCGAGATGCCCGCGAGGATGCGCAGCTTGCCTTCGGTGACGTGCACGAGCAGGTGCGGCGCCAACAGAATCCCGGCGACGGCACCGAGGATCACGCCGACGAACGCCAGCGCCGACGCCACCGCTCCCTGACGCCATCCGGACGTGGCCGCGATGAGGGCGACCAGAACGATGGCGATGTCCACCCAACGAGAACCTGTCATCGCGGCACCGCCGAATCCTCGACACCTTCACCGAACTCGGACAGCGCTGTGTCCAGGTCTCTCACGTCCTCGTAGTTCCACGGAATCTCCCAGCCCGACACCGTGAACAGCGCCGCGAGGATTCCTGCTGTGAACCCCCAGACCAGCATGCCGTCGGCGCGGAACGCCGGGCCCTGGTACCCGAGGGGATGTCGAACCTGAAACCGGTTGTCGGGGTCGAGCAACGTGCGCAGCGGCACCCGGGCCACCCGTCCGACCTCGCCCTCGTCCTGAATGCCCACCGTCGTCGGCTGCTCCCAGTAGCCGAGCACCGGCGTCACATCGAAACCCGACGGCGGGATGAAGATCTCCGGCAGCACGGTGAGCGGCTGAACTCCGCTCGGATCGAGCCCGGTCTCCTCCTGCGCTTCACGCAGCGCGGTGCCGACGGGGCCGTCGTCGCCCGGATCGGCGGCGCCGCCCGGGAATGCGACCTGTCCGCTGTGCTGACGCATCGTCGACGCCCGTTGGGTCAGCAGGACGTCTGCGCCCTCCGGCAAGCCGCCGACGGCGAGAGGGTCTGCCTCACGCGGTCCACCGAAGAGCACGAGCACCGCGGCCGGACGCGTCACGGTGCCGCGCGGCGCGCGACGCTCGAGGACGGGGTTGATCCGATGGGGATCGGTGGGCTCGGTGCTGGCGACAGCGCGCAACCACTCGGGAACCGGTGTACTCATACGACGACTCCCAGATATTGCGCCGCAGCTGCGGCGATCTCGTCCGCACTGCGGAAGGGTTGGGGCAAGACCTTGGCGACTGTTCCATCCGCGCGCACTAGCACCGACACCGGCAGCACCGGCGGTGCGCCCACTGCGATCCGTACCTTGCCGTCACCGTCCTGGACGCCGGGCAAACGCACCGAGTAGTCGATGAGTCGCGTCAAAGCGTTCTCCTGATTCGGATCCGAATGCACGGTCAGCACGTTGATGCTGCCGTCGGCGCGCTCCGCGAATTCCTGAAGGTACGGAAGCTCTTCGGCGCATGGCGCGCACCAGTACGCCCACAGATTGAGCAGAGTCGGCTTTCCGCCCACCGCTGCGGCAAGGTCGACGGGCGCTCCGTCGGAGACGCAGTCGAGGGTGATTCCGGCGAGAGCCGAGCCGGCAGGCGCTTCGCCGGTCGGAGTCGGGCAGGAGGCCAGAGCCGCCTGGCTACGGAGTTGATCGAGCGATTCCGACGACGGAGTGAACGTCGGCGGCTGATACGCGGACGAGGACGGGCCCGTCGACGTGGGCGTCGTGTCGTCTCCTCCGCGCGGCCAGATCGCCACGACGAGAGCCGCGACGACCACGAGCGCAGCGAGAGACCATCTTCCGGCACTTGTCATCGGCGATCACAACCCTGCCAGGGCGAGCAGATGATCGGTCTCGGGGCCTTTCACCAGGGCCGCGGCCTCGGTTTTGTCGGTCGGGCCGAGACCGTACGACGGGCAGTCCTTGGCCAGAACACACACACCGCACGCGGGCTTGCGCGCGTGGCAGACCCGTCGGCCGTGAAAGATCACGCGATGCGAGAGCAGAGTCCATTCCTTACGTTCGATCAGTGCCCCGACGGCGTGTTCCACTTTGACGGCATCTTCTTCCTCGGTCCACTTCCACCGACGCACGAGCCGACCGAAGTGGGTGTCGACGGTGATTCCCGGAATGTCGAAGGCATTGCCCAGCACGACGTTCGCGGTCTTGCGTCCGATGCCTGGGAGTTTCACCAGATCTTCGAGCTTGTTCGGGACCTGCCCGTCGTGGCGTTCGAGTAGCGCCTGACCGAGTCCGATCAGCGACGTCGTCTTGTTCCGGTAGAAGCCGGTGGAGCGGATGTACTCCTCGAGTTCGGTCCGATCGGCTTCCGCGTATGCCTTTGCGTCGGGATAACGGGCGAAGAGTGCCGGCGTGACCATGTTGACGCGGACGTCGGTGCATTGCGCCGACAGGATTGTCGCCACTGCCAGTTCCAACGGAGTCGTGAAGTCGAGTTCGCAGTACACGTGCGGGAAAGCCACAGCGAGCTCACGATTCATCCGACGCGCCCGGCGTACCAATCCGAGGTGTGATTCTTCCTTCCGCGCACCCCCCGAACGCGGTTTCTTCCGCTGCTCTGAACTGCCTGTCGGGGTGGTCTGCACTCAGACAACTGTACGGATACGACATGAGTGGAGACTCCGTCGTGTCGATTCTGAGACCTTCGACGTGTTTACTTCCCCCTATGCAAGGACTCGCAGTAATTCTCTTTCCGCTACTGCTTATGCTCTTTGCCCTGGCGATGGAACGAGTCGAAGGGCGATTGCGTCGGCTCTCGGTCCAAGAGCATGAAGTAGAAGACTTCCTCGACCAGGCAAGTCACGACGACGTCGCCCGCCTGGCAAGCGATGGGTTTCCCCATGCGTTCGCCCGCTTCCACCGGAGGCGTAAGGGCCGTCAGTCGGAGGCTCCCGAGAGCGCCAGCCTGGACGAAATCCGGACACAACGGGCAAGTTGACGGCCATACAAAGTAGTCACCGCAGCAGATTCCGGAAGAATTTTCGGCTCTTACGTGGCATCAATCACTCGTCGCGAGCTAACGGGACGTAGACTTCGATGCCGTACCTGTTGCATTGAACACAGATTGCATTGGACACAGTGTCTCACTCATGAGGGCTGAGCCTGTGTACGACGGTTTGTGCGCAGCGAGGGTACAAAGATAGATAGCGCAAAAATGACACCACAAACGAACAAATCCCAACAAGGAGCGCACGTGGACGACGTCCTGGCAAGAGCCGGCATCTTCCAAGGAGTCGAGCCCTCAGCGGTAGCGGCGCTGACAAAGCAGCTGCAGCCCGTCGACTTCCCCCGTGGACATGTCATCTTCAACGAAGGTGAACCCGGTGACCGCCTGTACATCATCGTGTCCGGCAAGGTGAAGATCGGTCGACGCTCACCCGACGGTCGCGAGAACCTGCTGACGATCATGGGCCCGTCCGACATGTTCGGCGAACTGTCCATCTTCGACCCCGGCCCCCGCACCTCGACGGCTACGACCGTCACCGAGGTTCGCGCCGTGAGCATGGACCGCGACGCTCTCAAGGCATGGATCCAGCAGCGCCCCGAGATCGCCGAGCAGCTTCTGCGCGTTCTCGCCCGCCGTCTGCGTCGTACCAACAACACCCTGGCCGACCTGATCTTCACGGACGTTCCCGGCCGTGTCGCCAAGGCGCTCCTGCAGCTCGCGCAGCGCTTCGGCACTCAGGAAGGTGGCGCCCTGCGCGTCACTCACGACCTCACGCAGGAAGAGATCGCCCAGCTCGTCGGCGCTTCCCGCGAGACCGTCAACAAGGCGCTCGCTGATTTCGCACACCGCGGATGGCTTCGCCTCGAAGGCAAGAGCGTCCTGATCTCGGATTCCGAGCGCCTCGCTCGCCGCGCGCGCTAGCTCTTCCTGTTCGACTCTTTCGGCCGCTCCCGCTTCGGTGGGGGGCGGCCGAAGTCGTTCACTGGACTCTTGTTGTACCTATCGGTAAAGTCTGTACCGATAGGTACATATCTGATCGAGAGGCCCCGCAATGACCGTCCGAGCACCGATTCCGCCCTTCACTCACGAAACTGCCGTCCAGAAGGTCCGCCTCGCCGAGGACGGATGGAACTCACGCGATCCGCACAAGGTGTCGCTGGCCTACACGCCGGACAGTTGGTGGCGTAATCGGTCGACGTTCGTCACCGGCCGATCCGAGATCGTCGAACTTCTGACCGAGAAGTGGACCCGCGAACTGGACTACCGGTTGATCAAAGAGTTGTGGGCACACAGCGACGACCGCATCGCAGTGCGATTCGCGTACGAGTGGCACGATCACGACGGGCAGTGGTTCCGCTCCTACGGCAACGAGAACTGGGAATTCGACGCCGACGGACTCATGCACCACCGTCATGCCAGCATCAACGACGTTCCCATCGAGGAGTCCGAGCGAAAGTTCTTCTGGGATCCGACCGGACCACGCCCGCACGATCATCCGGGCCTGAGCGAGTTGGGTCTGTGATGAAAGGATGAATCCATGGCCAGACAGGTAGCTGAACGCTCGGACACGATTCCCGCTCTCGCAAACGTGTTTCGAACCTACGGGTTCGACGGAGCAAGCCTGGCCGTCATCACCGAACACACCGGTTTAGGCAAAGGCAGTCTCTACAACTTCTTTCCGCGCGGGAAGGAAGAGATGGCCGAGGCCGTACTCGACGAGGTCGACGGATGGTTTCGCGCCGAAGTCTTCGAACCTCTTCGAGCAGAATCGGTTCCACCGAGGCAGCGCATCCAGAGCATGTTCGCTACCGCGGGCGACTACTTTCGGTCAGGGCAACGCATTTGCCTGTTCGGCGCATTTGCACTCGGTGAAGAGCGAAACCGCTTCGGCGCCAGGGTCCGAACATACTTCGACGAATGGACCGCGGCTCTCGAGGCGGCACTCGTCGGTGCCGAAGATTCCATCGGACTCGCCGAAGAAGCCGTGGCCGGGATCCAAGGGGCGATCGTGATGTCCCGGGCACTGGACGACGGTTCCGTATACAGCCGAGTGACGACGCGACTCGAAGATCGACTGGTACAGGCACTCACGCCGTAACGCATACCGCACGACCACAAAGGCATTTGTGCCGCGGCATCCACCTGGCATGCTCGAAAAAGCATGCACAAGAAGAAAGGAACCCATGCCCTCGTTCGAGACGGTGATCGCATCCACCCCTTCGGGGAAGGTCCGCGGCCGAAAGCGTGACGGTTCCTACTACTTCGGTGCGATCCCCTACGCCAGCGCACCGCGCTTCGAGAAGCCGCGACCGGTCGAACCGTTCTCCGACGTCTTCGACGCCACAGCGCTTGGAACGGTCTTCCCCCAACCACCTTCACGACTCGAACGCATCATGGGGCCACCGCTCCCCGAACCGGAGCACAGCGAGGACAGCTTCACCGTCACCGTCACAACCCCGTCGCTGACCGGTCATCGCCCGGTGATGGTGTGGCTTCACGGTGGCGGGTACTCCAGTGGCGGCGGCTCACTCCCCTGGTACGACGGCGGCGCTTTGTCAGCCGAGGGCGACGTCGTCGTGGTGTCGGTCAACTATCGCGTCGGCGTGCTCGGATACCTCCTCCTCGACGGCGTCAGCGAAGGCAATCTCGGGGTCCACGATCAGATCGCAGCGCTCGAGTGGGTGCGCGAGAACATCGAGGCATTCGGCGGCGACCCCGACTCGGTCACCGTGTTCGGGCAGTCGGCCGGCGCTCATTCGATTGTGAATCTGTTGAGCAGTAACAACTCTCGAACCCTGTTCCATCGAGCAATTCTGCAGAGCACTCCACGGCCGGACCTCAACTTCACGCAGGCTGCCGCGATCGAGAACGGGGAGACGTTTGCCCGACTGCTCGACGGAGATCCTCGGACCGCGCCGCTCTCCCACATTCTCGACGCATTCCGCGGCACGGCTGTCGAGTTCAGCCGGCGGTCCCCCAATGTCGTGCAACCGCCCTTCGCGCCGATCTCCGAACTGGAACCGGTGATCCGAACTTTCGAAACAGCGCCTGACGTCATCGTGGGATACACCCGAGACGAGGGATCTGCTTTCGTGCGCGACGTAGCGGGAGTACCCGATCCCGAACACGTCGCCGAAAAGGCACTGACACAGAACATGTTTGCCGAACCGGCAATGGAGCTGGCCGAGACCTTCACAGCGGCCGGCGCGTCGGTGTACACGTACCGCTTCGACTGGGCACCGACCGACGACGTCTTCGGAGCAACTCACTGCATAGAACTACCCTTCTTGTTGGGAACCGAGCAGTCCTGGCAGGGCTCACCGATGCTGGGCAGCAGCGACTGGCAGAGCATCGACGCACTGGGCCGTCGGATACGCCGGCACTGGACGTCGTTTGCGCACACGGGAAGTCCGGACAGCAGCGAAACCTGGGAGAAGTACGCCTCGTCCCAATCGATCGGAATCACCTTCTCCTGAGCAACTTCGGGCGCCTACCCACCCGGAGAAATCCCGTCTAGGATTGCTCCATGGACATGCCCAAGCTCCTCGACGGGCGACTCAAACTCCGCCATCTCCTGCTCGTCGACGCATTGAGCCGTCAGGGCAGTGTGGTCGGCGCCGCTGCCGCACTTCACATCACGCAACCCGTCGCGACCCGCAGTCTGCACGACATCGAGTCCATTCTCGGCGTCTCGCTCTTCGACCGCGGCCCACGCGGCATCACCCCGACCATTTTCGGCGAGGCCTTCACAACTCATGCACGGGCCGTGATCGCGCAGCTGACCGAAGCCGGGCGACACGTCGTCGAACTTGCCGACGCCAATCGCGGAACCGTCATCGTGGGAACACATCTCGCCGGATCCAACGTGCTGCTTCCCGGCGCTATCGCGCGCCTGAAGGTTCACCACCCGTTGCTCACCGTCGTCGTGCGCGAAGGTACGCCAGAGCAGTTGCTCACCGATCTGGAAGCGGGCCGAATCGACCTGATCGTCGGCCGGCTCACCTCACCTACCGATGACACCGCGACAAGACGGAACCTCTACGCGGAGTCCGTCGAACTCGTCACCCGCGTAGATCACCCGCTCGCTCACCGCGAGGACGTCCAACTCGAAGAACTACGCGGCTTCCCCTGGATCCTTCCCGGGGTCGAGACAGTGCTCCGACGCGAACTCGAGGAGTTCTTCGCCCGGAACGGCTTGCCGTTGCCCGAAAATCGGGTCGAGGCAACCTCTTTCCTCACCGTGCGTCAGCTACTGGTCGAGACCGACATGATCGCGGTACTACCGAGCCTCATCCCCCGCGACGATGCGCGCTTGACCACCCTGTCCATCACACTCGATCCGATCGGGCACAGCGTCGGCATCACCTCGTCGGCGACTCGCACGTCGAGTCCGTCCGCGCAGGCCCTGATCGCGACGCTGGAGTCCTTTGCAACTGAGCTCATGCGACCGTGAAACGCCGATCGGCCCGTTCCCTCCAGAGGGAACGGGCCGATGTCGGATCAACCAGGACTCAGGCGTTTTCGGAGACGCGAATCTCCTCGTGCTCCAAGCCCCGCGACGAATCGGGGACAATCTTGAACAGTGCGATGGCGCCGACCAGGCTGATCGTGCACACCCCGGCGAGATACCAGGTCACACCGACCGAAGATCCGGTGGCGTCGAGCAGAGCCGTGGCGATCATCGGTGCCAGTCCACCGCCGAGAATTGCACCGCTCTGGAGGATCAGAGACGAGCCGGAATA
>NZ_LVCT01000081.1:0-7952 GCF_001647205.1 Rhodococcus sp. EPR-134 | reverse complement strand
CGGCGACCATTTTGTTCTCGGTGTTGAGGAGCGGGAAGAACACGATGCACCACAACAGGATTGCGGCAGATCCGCCGATGAACATGTGCCGACGCCCGTACTTGTCGGCGATCTTTGTCCAGAACGGGATGGAAAGGAACCACAGGACTGCTGCCGCGGTCACGCTGAGCACCAGGAATTGCTTGTCGTAGCCCAGATGTTGAGTTCCGTACGACAGGGTGAACACCATGAAGGCGTACGCCACGGCGGAGTTCGCCAAGCACGCGGCAAGCGTGAGAGACAAACGGGGGAAGCCGACCTTGAGCGACTCACGCAGCGGGAAGCGGACTATTTCGCCCTTCTCCATGATCCCGGCGAATGACGGCGACTCGGTGACGCGCAGGCGAATCACCAGACCGATCGCCACCAGAACGAAGCTGAGCAGGAACGGGATTCGCCAACCCCACGAAGCGAATGCCGAGTCCGACATCACGGCGTTGGTCGTCAGGAAGATGCCGTTGGCGAGAACCAGTCCGGCGGGTGTGCCCATCTGAGGGAAACCTGCATAGAGATTCTTCTGCCCCGCCGGCGCGTGCTCCATCGACATGAGTGTCGCGCCGGCGCCTTCACCGCCCAGACCGATGCCCTGAACGACGCGCATCGCCACCAGGAGGACGGGCGCCCAGAAACCGATGGAGTCGTAGTTCGGGATGAGGCCGATGAGTGTGGACCCGATGCCCATCATCACCAATGAGACCACGAGCGTGGCCTTGCGCCCGATCCGGTCACCGAAGTGCCCGAACACGAGTCCACCCACCGGCCGTGCAATGAACCCGACGGCGAAGGTGCTGAAGGCAGCCAGCGTGCCGGCCGTGGGGCTCAGGCTCGGGAAGAATTGTTTGTTGAAGATCAACGCGGCGGCTGTGCCGTAGAGGAAGAAGTCGTACCATTCGAGAGTTGTGCCGGCCAGGGTTGCCATGGCAACTCGGCTACGGGCCGCTTTCTCCGGCAACGGCTTTCCGTCGCTCGTAGTGCTGTTGGATATCTTGTCTGACATCGCGGAACCTATCGATTGGATGGGGCAGGCGGACGATGAAGTCTGTAGTCACCGACCCCGTCTTCGGGATTGTCGGTATCACGAGCGTCGTCGATCGTTGTGTTTGGAATTGTGCTCGCTCGAGACATGACTCACAAATGCCGAATTCACCGTCCGCCATACCGGAAAAGGTATAGCCGGGGCCTCAGACGAGACCCAGGAAGCGTTCGGCATTCCCCCGCGAAATCAGTTGGCGCGCAGTATCGTCCAAGAACTCACTCTTGCGAACCACCTCACCGACCGGACGCTCCCCCAAGGGGTACGGGTAATCACTACCCACCATCACACGGTCCACCCCCACCGTGTCCACCAACAGTCGCAGCGCACGCTCGTCGAAGACGACGGAATCCACGTAGAACCTTCCCAGGTAGTGCGAAGGCGGGAACTGCGACGTACCGATGATGTCGTTGCGGCCGTGCCAGGCGTTTTCCATCCGTCCCAACCAGAACGCGAAAGATCCACCACCGTGCGCAAATCCGATCTTGAGACGATCGTCGATCTTGTCGAACACCCCACCGAGAATCAGTGCGAGTATCGACAGGTGCGTTTCGGCCGGCATCGCAGTGAGCCACTGCGCCATCCAGCGATCGAGGCGCGGAGAGTTGGCCATGTCCCACGGGTGCACGAATACCGGCACGTCCAGCGACGCGCAGTACTGCAGGAACGTCACCACGCCCTCGCTGTCGAGGTCCAGATCGCCGACATGATTGCCGATCTCGACACCGCGGTGCCCGTTCGCGATGCACCGCTCCAACTCACGGCACGCTGCGTCGGTGTCTTGCAGAGGCACCTGGCAGAACGGAATCAACCGATCCTTCGCCGGCTCCACGATCTCGAGTGCGAGGTCGTTGAAGATCCGTGCAATGCGACTTGCCTGCTCACCGCTCCGGCCGTAGTTGAAGAACGCCGGAGTAGGTGAGACGACCTGCGTCTGCACGCCGTCGGCATCCATGTCCCGAAGCCGCACCTCGGCGTCCCAGGCATCGGATTGGATGCGACGGAACTCCTTGGTGCCCATCATGATCATTGCTTCGGTTTCCGACTCGACCTTCAGCCACGGCGCTTGCGGCCCCGCGTCTTCGGTCAGATCCGGCCACCCGTTGGGCACGTAGTGGGTGTGGATGTCGATCAGGTTGCTCATAGCTCAGCCCTTGCCGGGATGGAGCGTGCCGCACTTGTCACACGTGCGGGCTTCTTCGCTCTCGTAGAACTTGACGAACACCGGCGGAAGGTCGGCCACGATGTCGCGCACCTGAAGTTCGACCTCGTGAATCTTGTGATCACATTCGAGGCAGTACCACTGGAACTTCTCGAGCGTGCCTTCCTTGCGGACGCGTTCGATGACCAGGCCGATCGAGCCCGCGGTGGGACGCTGCGGCGAATGCGGAATGTCTCCTGGCAGCAACCAAGTTTCACCCTCGCGAATGTCGACGCGCTGAGGACCGTCTTCGGTCATGACATTGACGTGGATGTCGCCTTCGAGCTGGTAGAACCACTCCTCGTACGGATCGAGGTGGTAGTCGGTCCGCTGGTTGGGGCCGCCGACGACCTGCACGATGAAATCGTCTCCGAGCGCCATCGTCTGATTGTTGACGGGCGGCTGCAGGAGGTGGCGGTTGTCGTCGATCCACTTCTTGAAGTCGATGACGGGAGGAATCGTGGTCATGATGCATTCTCCGTATCTTCGGACGCCGAGCGTCGGGAGGCGGGCACGTACGCCACGCCGGAAATTTCGATGAGCAGGTGAGGGTGGGGCAGCTGGTGAACAGCCACAGTCGTTCTCGTCGGACCGTTTTCGTCGAACAGTTCGGCGTACACCTCGTTGTATCCGCCGAAGTCGTTCATCGACACCAGGTAGGAGGTGACCTGAACCAGATCACTCAGTTCTCCGCCCACTTCGGCGAGAATCGCCGTGATGTTCTCGATGACGGCACGCGTCTGCGCCCGAATGTCGAGCGCCGTGGTCCCCATCTCGTCGACCTCGACGCCGACAAACGTGTTGTCGGGTCGACGCGAACTGGTCCCGGAGACATAGACGAAATCGCCGACCACCTTGACGTGGGGGAACTTTCCGCGCGGCTTCGCCAGCTTCTCGATGACCTGCGCCCCACTCATCGCTTCACACCTTTCACCGTGACGGTTCCGAGTCCGTCGATCGTGCACTGTGCGACGCCCTCGTCGAGTCGCACAGCTGCTGTGGCGGCACCGGCCAGAATTACCTGCCCGGCGCGCAACGGGATTCGGCGTCGACGAGCGATGTCGAGCAGTGCATGCAGAGCTCGCACCGGATCGCCGAGAATGGCCGACGTGGAACCGACTACCGTCTCGCCGCCGACTTCCATACGTACGGAACGGTCTTCGACGTTCTGTAGCGGCAGCCACCTCCCGATCACGTACCCGGCAGCGCTGGTGTTGTCAGCGACGACGTCGGTGTAGGTGAAGCGGAAGTCGCGGTACCGCGAGTCGATGATCTCCATTGCGGGAGCCAGTGCGTCGACGCAGGTTTCGATGTCGACGTTCGGATCGTCGAGATCGACGTCCTTCGACAAGCGGTATGCCACTTCGGGTTCGATCTTGGGATGAATGAACGTCCTCAGGTCGACTTCGCCGCCGTTGCTCACGCACATCGCGTCGGTCAACTGACCGACGATCACTTCGGAGACACCCATCTGCGCCATCTTCGCTTTGCTCGTGAAGCCGAGCTTGATGCCCACAATCGATTCACCACGGCTGGTGCGCCGTTCGAGGAGTTCGTTCTGGATCCGGTAGGCCTGGTCGATGTCGATGGTGTGTTCGTCGGCGAGGCTCGGCGTGTCGGTGCGCGTCTGCGCAGCGTCGTCGAGGCGACGCGCGAGCGCGGATACGGTGTCTTCGGGGGCTGTCATCACGCCTCGCTCATTTCTGGAAATCTTTTGCGGTTTCGATGTTCACAGTTGCACACATACATTCGTCGGTTCGGTGTAGAAGTGCAGCGAGGACTCGCCGCCCTCACGTCCGATGCCGGACAGGCCCATGCCGCCGAAGGGAGATCGCAGTTCGCGGGTGAACCACGTGTTGACCCAGGAGATTCCGACGTTCATCTTCTGCGCGACGCGGTGCCCGCGGCGCAGGTCGTTGGTCCACACGGAGGCAGCAAGGCCGTACTCGGTGTCGTTTGCGAGGGCGATCGCTTCGGCTTCGGTCTCGAACGGAATGAGTGCTGCGACGGGTCCGAAGATCTCCTCGCGCACGGCGCGATCCTTGTTGGTCAAGCCTGTCCACAGGGTGGGTTCGATCCAGGATCCGCCCGACAGTTCCTGTCCGAGGTCCGGAATACCGCCGCCGGTCAGCACTTTCGCGCCTTCCTGCTCGGCGATCTCGAAGTAGTCGAGTACCTTCTTCCGGTGTGCCTGCGAAATGAGCGGTCCGGTCGTCGTTGCATCGAGCGTCGGGTCGCCCAGACGCAGTCCTGCTGCCCGCTCGACGAGTCCACCGGCGATGTCGTCGAAAATGCTGCGGTGCACGTACACCCGCTCGGTGCACAGGCAGACCTGGCCGGTGTTGGTGAACACCGACTTGGTCAGACCCGTCAGAGCCTCGTCGATGTCGACGTCGTCGAACACGATCGCGGCGTTCTTGCCGCCGAGCTCGAACGAGACCGGACGGACCCGCGGGGCAACGGTTTTCATGACATGCGAACCCGTTGCCGAAGATCCGGTGAAGGTGACGCCGTCGATACCGGGGTGCGTGGTGAGGAACTCGCCGGCCGAGTTCGCACCGAATCCATGGACGACGTTGTAGACGCCGGCAGGCAGGCCGACCTCTTCGAGCACCTCAGCCAGCAACGACGCAGTCGCCGGGGTTTCCTCGGAGGGCTTGACCACCACGGAGTTTCCGCACGCGAGCGCGGGCGCAACCTTCCAGGTCAGGAGAAGCAGCGGCAGGTTCCACGGAACGATCACGGCGACGACGCCGAGCGGCTTGCGGATCGCGTAGTTCAGCGCCTGCTTGCCGCCCGCGAGGTCCGTGACAAACGATTCCTGTCCCGCCGCGGCGACGATGTCGGCGAAGGTGCGGAAGTTCGTCAGGGCGCGCGCGACGTCGAGTTCGCGTGCCTGCGTGATCGGCTTGCCGGTGTCCGCCATCTCTGCGGCGACGAACTCTTCGAATCGCTCCTCGATCCGGTCGGCGGCGCGTCGCAGCAGAGCCGTCCGCTCTCGAACCGGCGTATCGGCCCAACCGTTGTCCAGAGCACGTCTGGCAGAGGTCACGGCCCGATCGACCAGGGCCTTGTCGGCCTCGTGGACCCGGGCTAGAACACGGCCCGTTGCTGGGTCGACCTGATCGAAGCTCGACGACTCGTCGGGTTCGACATAGGAGCCGTCCACGTAATTGCGGATCCATCCGTCGCATTGTGAGGTCATGGACTAACTATTGGCCCGTGACCCATATCAAACAAATGCAAAAACTGCCGCCAGCTATACCTCGATCGGCATAGATGGCGGCAGTTCGGCCACACAACTCAGCTCTGCATGTCGGCGCCGAGCGCCTCAGCGTCGCAGATACGCCAACTGCACGTTGACGGATTTCTCCGCGACCGGCCACAACTTCGGGTCCACGTCGGAGTAGACGTGTTCGACTACGTCGCGCACCGAGGCCGACTCGCCCAACGTCGACAGAGCGGCCCGCACCTGATCCAGACGCTCCTCGCGGTGGGCGAGGTACTGCTGCGAAATCGCCTGCAGATCGGGTAGGTCCGGACCGTGCCCGGGAAGAACCGTCAGTCCTTCGCCGAGTGCGGCCAGCGATCGCAGCGAGGTGAGGTAGTCCCCCAGATCGCCGTCGGAGTCGTCGAGAACTGCCGTGCCGCGGCCGAGAATGGTGTCGCCCGTCAGCACGCTCGCATCGTTCTCGATGACTATCGACACCGAATCCGCGGTATGGCCCGGCGTCGCGAGGATCCGCAACTTCAGGCCCGCTACCTCGATCACTTCACCGTCGACAAGCGCCGAAGCGCCCCCGCGAAGAAAAGTAGGGTCGACGGAACGCACTGGAGCCGAAGTCAATTCGTGGAAACGGTCCACCCCGCCGGTGTGGTCGTAGTGCCGGTGCGTGATCAAGGTCAGCGCTACCGGACCGATACCAGCGACACGTTGCAGGTGTTCCTCGTCGTTGTCGCCTGGATCGACGACAACACACTCGATGCTGCCCGGAGCATGCAGAATCCAAGTGTTCGTACCGTCCAGCGTCATCATGCCCGGGTTGTTCTCGAGCAAGACCGAAGCGATGTCGGTGACGCGGCGAAGCTGCGCGTAGGCGGGATGGACAGTCGACATCAGCGAACTTCGACGATCAGTTCCACCTCGACCGGAGAGCCGAGGGGAAGTTCTGCCACGCCGACTGCCGAACGGGCGTGGATACCGGCGTCGCCGAGCACCTCACCGAGGAACTCGGATGCGCCGTTGATCACGCCGGGCTGACCGGTGAATCCTTCGGCGGATGCCACGAAGCCGACAACCTTGACGACACGAACGACGTTGTCGATGCCGACCAGGGCGTCGATGGCAGCGAGAGCGTTGAGCGCGCAGGTGCGAGCCGCGGCCTTGGCGTCCTCATCCGACACGCCCGCGCCGAGCTTGCCGGTCAGCGCCAGTTTTCCGTCGACGAACGGGAGCTGACCCGACGTGTACACGTGGTTGCCGCTGCGAACCGCGGGAACGTACGCAGCGACGGGTGCCGCGACGGCGGGAAGTGCAATGCCCAGTTCGGCGAGACGCTCCGACCAGGTCTGTGTTGCCTCTGCCATGTGATTCAGCCCTTCGGACGCTTCATGTACGCGACGTGCTGCTCGCCCGACGCGCTCGGCAGGACGGCGACGAGTTCCCAGCCGTCGACACCCCAGTTGTCGAGAATTGCCTTCGGATTGTGGACCAGCAACGGAGTCACGGTGTATTCCCAGGAAGTTATTTCGCTCATGCGGTGAGCCTATCCCGCGTACATCTTCGGCCCCAGACTTATAGGCTCGCGGTGTGGTTGCATCCCAAGATGAGCTGAGCAGGACCTGGCCCGAGTCTGCGACGAAGGCCCGCCTGCACTTTGTGTCAGGTAAAGGCGGAACCGGTAAGTCCACGGTTGCCGCCGCGTTGGCGCTCGCGTTGGCCGAAGGCGGCAAGCGCGTTCTCCTCGTGGAGGTCGAGGGCCGCCAGGGAATCGCGCAGCTCTTCGACGTACCACCGCTTCCACCGCAGGAGACCAAGGTCGCGGCCGCCGAAGGTGGCGGTGAAGTGATGGCTCTGGCCGTCGACATCGAGACCGCGTTCCTCGAATACCTCGAAATGTTCTACAACCTCGGCTTCGCCGGCCGGGCGATGCGTAAGTTCGGCGCCATCGAATTCGCCACCACAATCGCTCCAGGCCTTCGCGACGTTCTGCTCACCGGCAAGATCAAGGAGTGCGTCATCCGCACCGATCGAACCGGCAAACGCGTGTACGACGCCGTTGTCGTCGATGCTCCCCCGACCGGGCGGATCGGCAGCTTCCTCGACGTCACCAAGGCGATGGCCGACCTCGCCAAGGGCGGCCCGGTGCATTCGCAGAGTGAAGGCGTCGTTCGGCTGCTGCACTCGCCGGAGACCGTCGTACATCTTGTTGCGCTTCTCGAAGCGCTGCCCGTTCAGGAAACCGCCGACGCCGCCGCAGAACTGGCGCGTGACGACCTCAACCTCGGTGCCATCATCGTCAACCGCGCCAGCCCGAGGTTCTTGCCCGAAGACCAACTCTCCGGTGCTGCAGCCGGCAACATCGATGCAGCTTCGATCCGGTCGACGCTCTCCGATGTCGGCATCGATCTGTCCGACGACGACTTCGCCGGCCTGCTCACCGAGACGATCGAGCACGC
>NZ_LVCT01000080.1:0-2841 GCF_001647205.1 Rhodococcus sp. EPR-134 | reverse complement strand
GACGTGTGGTCGCAGGTCGCCGACCTTGCACTCGACTGCGGCTCGGTGGTAGTGCCGGCCGAATCCCTCGAGCACGATCGAGCAGTCGCGCGAATCTCGCATCTGCCTCACCTGCTCGCGGAAACGCTTGCGATCACCGGAGCTGCCGGCGGCGAACTGGCTCTCGGGCTGGCTGCCGGATCATTTCGCGACGGCACCCGCGTAGCCGGGAGCGCTCCTGGCCTGGTGCGGGCGATGTGCGAGGGCAACCGCGACGCCCTGCTGGTCGCGCTGGACGAGGCGCTCGACCTTTTGCAGGGTGCACGTACCGATCTGCTCGACAACGGCTCGACGGCACGATTGGTGGACGCAGGGTTCGCGGCGCGCGGCGCCTACGAGTCGCACGAGCGGTGGGACATCGAAGACGTTCAGGCCGGAGAACCCGACTGGATCAACCGGATGCGAGACGCCGGTCGACGCGGCGGCGTCATCCGGCGATCCGCAACCTAGAACTACGCAACCTGGAGATACGAAACCTAGATACGAGTTGCCAGACCCGGGTAGTCGAGGACAAAGCCTTCGGTATCGACGGACAACGTCGAGCTGGACACCGGGGACAGCACACTGATTCCGTCGGCGCCGGAGCTGTAGGTGATGGTCGCACCCTCGACGCGCAGGTCGAGAAGGTTTACGTAGACGACCGGCACCTCGGCGTCTTCGATGTCGTTCTGCAGACCGACGCGGCGGATGGGCAGCGTGTTGAAGAACGGGCTGAGGATCACGTCGACATCGAGTGCGCCATCGAACGCAGAGCGCTGGTGACTGGCGCCGTTCTCGACCATCCAGGTGCCTTCTTCGTCCCGGCTGATCGACATCTGACGCTCACCGGCGGCCAGGGCGGTCCGCACGGACAACCGGCGGGTGATGCCGGCCTCGTCGGTGACCAGGTCGTACGACGCGCTGAATGCCGGGTGCTCACTGCAGGCTCCACCGATGATCCGGCCGGAAGCCTTGATGCGATTTCCGTTCAGCTGCACACGAACAGACTCCATACGAGGAGCGTTGTGGGCCTGCCAGGTCAATACCGCGGGCCAGGACGCGTCACCGGAAGGTTGGATGCTCACCCGACCACGGTAATGGACGAACGGGCGCGGAGCACCGCTGGTTCGGGTTATTGCTTCGATCAGGGACCTTTTAGGGACTTCGATCGGCCCCGAAGATCTCGATGTAAGGCGTTTCACAACGGTTCTTCCGTAAGGAGCACGCCGCGGACCGAATAGTTGGCAAACGGTGTCGGAGTTCTCGAGTACCGTGCTTCTAGGTCGGTTCGTGAGGAAGGGTGCTGTGACGTCGTCGCGGAGCATGGTGGGTTTGTTTGCCGGTATCGGTGGTCTCGAGTTGGGGCTCTCGGAACATGGGTGGAACACCGAACTGCTGTGTGAAATCGATCCGGGCGCGCAGGCAGTTCTCCGTTCGCGTTTCGCCGACGTGCCGTTGCACGGTGACGTCACCAAACTTCGCGCGCTGCCCAGTGACATCGAATTGGTGGCCGCCGGTTTCCCCTGCCAGGACCTCTCTCAGGCCGGCAAAACGGCAGGCATCACCGGCGCACGCTCAGGCCTGGTGGACGAGGTGTTCCGTCTGGTCAAGCGTAAGAAGGGCCCGCGCTGGCTGTTGATCGAGAACGTTCCGTTCATGCTCCAGCTCGGCAAGGGCGCCGCCATGCGGCACATCACCGACGCCCTCGAAGACCTCGGATACACCTGGGCGTACCGGGTGGTCGACGCCCGCGCCTTCGGACTCCCCCAGCGTCGCCAGCGAGTCATCATGCTTGCCTCGCGCACAGATGATCCCCGCGAAATCCTGTTCGGCCAGGACGCCGGCGAGCGCCTGGGTGGCGATCCCGCGGACTACCCCTGCGGCTTCTACTGGACCGAAGGCACTCGCGGTCTCGGATGGGCCGTCAATGCCGTGCCGACGCTCAAGGGCGGCTCGTCCGTCGGCATCCCCAGTCAGCCGGCAGTCCGGTTGCCGTCAGGTGAGATCGTCACTCCCGGTCTAGTCGATGCCGAGCGACTGCAGGGTTTCGATCCCGACTGGACGCTGCCGTCCGTCGAGGTTCCCGGCCTACGCCACAGCCATCGCTGGAAGCTCGTCGGCAATGCCGTGAGCGTGCGGATGGCGTCGTGGGTCGGTGGCCGGTTGAGCGATCCCATCGAATACGACGCCGCGGGCGAGACGCCACTCGAACCGGGCGACGCCTGGCCGAGTGCGGCCTGGGGCCGTAACCGCCAGGCCTTCCGCGTCCATACCTCGACCTGGCCGGTCCAGTACGACTACGAGGATCTGAGCGGCTTCCTCGAAGACACGCGGTTGCTGTCGGCTCGGGCCACCGCCGGCTTCCTCAAGCGCGCGCGCATGGGCAATCTTCGGTTCATCCCCGGTTTCATCGAGGACGTCGAAAGCCATCTCGAGCGGATGGGCGGATATCCCGAGGCCGCAGCATGACGGACTCGCTGTTTCCCGAACCTGAAACGCTGTTTTCCGAGCCGGAACACGAACCACTTTGGAGTGCACTGCAACTCGCGGGCGACAAGCCCCCGGCCGACGCCGATCGCGGCGAGAAGAAGAACTACGCGCAGCGACTGTCCAATCAACTGGCACAGACGGTCGCCGACGCTCTGCGTCCGCTGTATCCCAACATCACCCCGACGGCGTCCGGTGAAGGCCAGGAGGCAACAGTCGATGTCGCCAAGGGCCGAAAGCGCTTGGACGTCAAGGCACTCGACCCCACTCTCGGCCTGATCCTCTGCGTCTCCATCAAGACGTACAACTTCCAGGACTACAGTCCCCGCAGCGGCA
>NZ_LVCT01000079.1:0-3509 GCF_001647205.1 Rhodococcus sp. EPR-134 | reverse complement strand
CCACCGAGAACGTGACGGTCGGCAGTTCCAGGACCGGCCGACGCGCAGCTCCTGCCCTCGATATTTCGGCGATCATCAAGGACCCGACGGCCCGGATCGTGGTGTGTTGCGGCGCAGGTGGCGTCGGCAAGACCACGACGGCTGCGTCGCTGGCGTTGCGGGCAGCCGAAGAGGGCCGACGCGTAGTCGTCCTCACCATCGATCCGGCCCGTCGCCTCGCACAGGCCTTGGGTGTGGCCGAACTCGACAACACTCCGCAGCCGGTGAAGCTGGGTCCCGAGGCCACGGGCGAACTCCACGCGATGATGCTGAACATGCGTCGGACTTTCGACGAGATGGTCATCGAGCATTCGAGCCCTGAGAAGGCCGAGCAGATCCTGGCGAATCCCTTTTACCAAACCGTTGCCACATCGTTCTCCGGAACGCAGGAGTACATGGCGATGGAGAAGTTGGGGCAGCTGGCGTCGAACGACGCGTGGGATCTGGTGATCGTCGATACCCCGCCGTCGCGCAATGCGCTCGACTTCCTCGACGCTCCACAGAGGCTCGGAACATTCCTCGACGGACGGATGATCCGGCTGCTCTCGGCACCCGGCCGTGGCCTGACCAGGCTCGTGGCCGGCGCGATGGGATTGGCCCTGAAGGGTGTCTCGACCATCGTGGGAAGCCAAATGCTTTCGGATGCATCGGCATTCGTGCAGTCGCTCGACTCGATGTTCGGCGGTTTCCGTGAACGCGCCACGAAGACCTACGAGTTGCTGCGTCAGCCGGGGACTCATTTCCTGGTGATCGCAGCGGCCGAGCCCGACGCTCTCCGTGAGGCGGCGTTCTTCGTCGATCGCCTTGCGGGTGACTCGATGCCGTTGGCCGGTCTGGTTCTCAACCGCACTCACCCGACGTTGACGGCTCTGCCTGCCGATCATGCGGTGACCGCCGCCGACAAACTGGAAGCGAAGGAAAATGCGACCGAGGCCGAGGCCCTCACCGCAGCCGTTCTCCGCATCCATGCCCATCGGGCAGTGATCGCGAAGCGAGAAATCGCCTTGCTGAGTCGATTCACCGCAGCTCACCCGAGGGTGCCGCTGATCGGTGTTCCGTCGCTACCGTTCGAGGTCTCGGACCTCGAGGCGCTGCGCGCGGTGGGAGATCAGCTCACTCGTAAGGGCTGATCCCCCGATCGACCTGGATCAGACTGCTGAGTGATGCTGGCGCTGGTCTTCGAAGAACTCGGACCAGGAGTCGACGTCGGGGTGCTGCTTGAGCAGTGCACGGCGCTGACGTTCGGTCATTCCGCCCCACACACCGAACTCGACACGGTTGTCGAGAGCATCTGCTCCGCACTGCATGAGGACCGGGCAGTGACGGCAGATGGTGGCTGCCTTGCGCTGTGCGGCGCCACGAACAAAAAGTTGGTCGGGATCGACCTCGCGGCATCGCGCCTGAGTTACCCAGGCAATTCGTGCCTCGGCCTGCTCGATGTCCAAACGGCTACTCGGGGTGGCTGTGTACATTCTGGGTCCCCTCTACAAAGTCTGACCGTCGCCATGAGGCGAGCAGCGCACCATCTCAGCCGTCTCGCGGTAGCACGTGAAAGCTGAGACACATTCGTGATCGAGTGTTACGTCGATCACACTGATCACAATTTAGGTAAAGAACGCCCCTAACGCAAGACGGTCGGGAGCATTTTTTGGTACGGCAGTACAAAGCGCGTGTTCAGGAGGTTTTGAACACCCGCAAAACACTGAAACCGGTTCCAATGGGTGGGCACACGTACTCTGTAGATCGTGTCGATTGCAAAAACAGTGGCGAAGCTCGCCGGAAGCTCCGCATTGGCGGGTGTCCTGGTCGCAGGGGTGATGTTCCCGGTGGCCGGCGGATTCGGATTCGCGTCCAATCGCGCTGCCGATACCGTCGACAACGTCTCGGCCGAACTGGTCGAAGGCACGGTCCCCGCGGTGTCCACCATGGTCGATGCGGCAGGCAATCCCATTGCCTGGCTGTACGACCAACGACGCTTCGAAGTCCCGAGCGAGAAGATCTCCAACAACATGAAGTTGGCGATCGTCTCCATCGAGGACCGCCGGTTCCCCGACCACAAGGGCGTCGACTGGCAGGGAACGCTGCGCGCCTTCCTCACCAACACGACGACCGGTGAAGTGCAGCAGGGCGCGTCGACACTCGATCAGCAGTATGTGAAGAACTACCAACTGTTGGTCGTGGCCAAGACGGATGCCGAGCGCCGCGCTGCCATCGAGACCACCCCGGCCCGAAAGATCCGCGAGATCCGGATGGCGCTGACGCTGGACAAGGAACTCACGAAAGACGAGATCCTCACCCGGTACCTCAACCTCGTACCTTTCGGCAACGGATCCTTCGGCATTCAGGACGCGGCTCAGACCTACTTTGGCGTCGACGCCGCAGATCTGACCGTTCCGCAGTCCGCGATGCTGGCCGGCATGGTTCAGTCCAGCTCCGCGCTGAACCCGTACACGAACGTCGAGGGCGTGACCGAGCGTCGTAACACCGTGCTCGACACCATGATCACGAACATTCCGGATCGTGCCGACGAGTTCCGTGCAGCCAAGGAAGAGCCCCTCGGCGTCCTCGAAACCCCCAACAACTTGCCGCGCGGCTGCATCGCTGCAGGCGATCGCGGATTCTTCTGTGATTACGCACTGAAGTACCTCTCGGATGCCGGAATCACCCGCGACCAGATCAACGAGGGTGGTTACCTCATCAAGACCACTCTCGATCCGCAGGTCCAGGCGTCCACCAAGGCCGGACTGAACGCGAACGCGAGCGCCAACCTCGACGGCATCGCGAACGTGATGAACGTGATCAGGCCGGGCCAGGATTCACACAAGGTCATCGCGATGGCCAGCAGTCGCACGTACGGACTCAATGCCGACGCCGACGAAACCGTCCAGGCGCAGCCGTACTCCCTTGCCGGTGACGGTGCGGGTTCCGTCTTCAAGATCTTCACGACCGCTGCGGCGATGGAGAAGGGCCTCGGCATCAACGCGACCCTCGACGTGCCCAAGCGCTTCGAAGCCAAGGGCATGGGTAGCGGTGGTGCGGCAGGCTGCCCGGTCTCGACGTACTGCGTGGAGAACGCCGGTAACTATCCGCCGACGCTGTCCGTGACCGACGCCCTGGCACAGTCCCCAAACACCGCTTTCGTCAAGCTCATCGAGGCGACCGGCGTCACGCCGACCGTCGACATGGCTGTCCGTCTCGGCATGCGCTCGTACGCCGATCCCAACACCTCGGGCTTCGACGAGCGCAGCATGGCCGACTTCCAGAAGGAACAAAACCTCGGTTCGTTCACCCTCGGCCCCACCTGGATCAACCCGCTCGAACTCTCCAACGTCGCGGCCACTCTCGCCTCGCACGGCAAGTGGTGCCCGCCGAGTCCCATCGATTCGGTCTTCGACCGCTACGGCAAGCCGGTGGCCGTCACCGAGCAGGGCTGTGAGCAGGTCGTCGAGCCCGGCTTGGCAGACACACTG
>NZ_LVCT01000078.1:0-811 GCF_001647205.1 Rhodococcus sp. EPR-134 | reverse complement strand
ACCGAGACCCACAAGTCCTCGGCGTTCCTCGGCTTCACCAACAACCTCGCTGCGGCCGTCTACATCTTCGGCGACTCCCCGACGCCCGGCGAGATCTGCTCGAGCCCGCTACGCCCCTGCTACAGCGGCAACCTGTACGGCGGTACCGAACCGGCGAGATCCTGGTTCGCGGCAATGAACCCGGTCGCCAACAACTTCGGGCCCACTTCGCTGCCCCCGATCGACGAGAAGTACGCACGGGGATCGCAGAACGGCCAGGTTCCCGAGGTTGTCGGCCTGAGCCAGTCGGCGGCGACGTCGAGGTTGCAGGCGTCCGGCTTCACGGTCAATTCCGTGACCACGGCGTCCGGAGCACGGGCGGGAACGGTCACCGGAGTTTCGCCGTCCGGGTCCGCGATCCCGGGTTCGACCGTCACGATCTACATCAGTGACGGCTCCGTGAGGGCTCCGGCAGCACCCGCATCCCCCGCGGCTCCGGCACCGGGCGCGACTCCCCCGGATGCGACTCCGCCGGGAGGCGAACCCGCACCGCCTGCGGGGACCCCACCGAACTGACGGCCCTGAAAACTGACGGCTCTGAAAACAAGAACGGCCGCGATCTCCGAGTGACTCGGAGTTCGCGGCCGTTTTCGGTTTCCGGTGGCGCGCTTCTACAGGCGGGACTTCACTGCTGCAGAGATACGTGCGCCATCGGCCTTGCCCTTGGCCAGCGCGCTGGCGGCCTTGATGACCTGGCCCATCTGACGCATACCCGGACGCTCACCGAGCTCCTCGGACACCTGAGCGAGGGCGGTGTCGACGACGTCGACGA
>NZ_LVCT01000077.1:0-34707 GCF_001647205.1 Rhodococcus sp. EPR-134 | reverse complement strand
GATCTCGGCCGATTCGCCGCGCTTCTTCGATTCCTTTGCAAGGACTTTGATGATTTCTTCGTCGGTGAGGACCCGTGCTTCCTTACCGGCAACCTCTTCGGTCTGGATGGCTGCCATGAGCATCCGAAGGGTGGCTGTACGTAGCGGATCCTTCGCCTTCATGGATGCAACCATGTCGGTTCGGAGGGTGGCTTTGAGCGATGGTGTCGTGTCGGACATGGTGGAAACGCTACGCGCTCGGCGTTTCGAGCGTGCCGATAGTTACCTCCGCCCGGACACAATTCTCTGTGGAATAGCTGTAAAAGGCGGCGAGAGCGACGCAGAAGAACGCCACACCCGTATCCTTGAGAGGTGTCTTCCCAGTTCCGCACCAATCTGACCCGCACCGCACTTGGTGCCGCGGGCGCCGCTGCACTAGGGATCGGGTACGCATCCGGCATCGAACGCAATGCATTTGCACTGCGTGAGGTGACGATGCCAGTCCTGGCGCCCGGTTCGTCGTCGCTGCGGGTCCTCCATCTCAGCGACCTGCACATGATGCCGAACCAACGGTTGAAACAGAATTGGTTGCGTGAGCTCGAAGGCCTCGACCCCGACCTCGTGGTCAACACCGGCGACAACTTGTCGCATCAGCGCAGCGTCCCGGCAGTGGTCCAGGCGCTCGGCGATCTGTTGGCTCGGCCAGGTCTGTTCGTCTTCGGCAGCAACGACTACTTCGCTCCGAAACCGAAGAATCCACTGAGCTACATCTTCAACAAGGACAAGCGCATCACCGGGGATCCCCTCCCCTGGGGCGATCTGCGGGCCGCGTTCACCGAACGTGGATGGCTGGACATGACCCACGTGCGCCGCGAACTCGAAGTGGCCGGTATTCGCATTGCTGCCGCCGGCGTCGATGATCCGCACCTGAAGCGCGATCGCTACGACACCGTCGCCGGAACACCCAATCCCGTCGCCCAGCTCAAGCTCGGCCTGACGCACTCACCCGAACCTCGAGTTCTCGACCGGTTCGCCGACGACGGCTACGACCTGGTGCTCGCCGGCCACACGCACGGTGGTCAGCTGTGCCTTCCGTTCTACGGCGCGCTGGTCACCAACTGCCAGATAGACCGATCCCGGGTCAAGGGACCGTCGAAGTGGGGCGCGCACACCCAGCTGCACGTCTCAGCGGGCATCGGCACTTCGCCGTGGGCTCCGGCACGCTTCTGCTGCCGCCCCGAGGCAACTCTGCTGACTTTGGTTCCGGCGACCAGGCGCGAACCGGAGCATGTCTCCGCACACAGTTCCGCAGAGTCTCCAGCGTCGGTTCTACGCAACTGACCTGCGGATTTAATGTCAGTCGACTCGGTAATGTAAGCTAACCGAGGTTCGACACGGGGTGTGGCGCAGCTTGGTAGCGCGCTTCGTTCGGGACGAAGAGGTCGTGGGTTCAAATCCCGCCACCCCGACAGTGAAGAACAGAAATCGAGGCCCTTCCGCTTACGCGGGAGGGCCTCGATTTCGTTGACGATAAGGTGAAGCCGTGGCATCCGAACCAGACTTCGCGCACAACGACATGGCGAGCCGTAGCCGACGTGAGAAAGCTGTCGGTCTTGCCAAGTTCGCCTGGGATCGCGATATCAGTAGTGCAGAGTTGCTCGACATGCCCGACGATCGGCTGCGCAAGCTTGCGCGGGCGGCGGGCGCCAATCCGCCCAGCACGCGGGAGACCTGGACGATCGCGGCCGGACTGCTCGACGAGAAAGCTGTGTGGGCAGCCGCTAACCCTGACCGTCCCGAAGCTCGGCGTGAGCATCCGGACGAGAAGATCATGTGGGTGAAGAAGCCGATCGAGCCCTGGCTGTGACAGCCGAATTGAGTGCAGCTGTGACAGCCGAATTGAGTGCAGCTGTGACAGCCGAATTCAGCGGAGCTGTGAAGCGGTGATCGGGCAGGTCGATGAAGTAGTTGTGGATTGCTCCGCACCAGCCCAGTTGGCGATCTTCTGGGCCGGAATCCTCGGTGGGCAGCCGGTGGAGCGGAGCGCGGAGTGGGCGTTTGTCGACCCTCCAGGATGGACTCGCCTCGCCTTCCAGCGTGTACCGGAATCCAAGCTGACGAAGAATCGTCTACACATCGACGTCAGTGTGGATGACGTCGTCGCTGCGACCGAAGCTGCCGAGCGCCTCGGCGCAACTCGGGTCGGTACTGTCCAGCAGGACCCGGCCGGCACCTTTCAGGTGCTGCTGGATCCCGAGGGAAACGAGTGGTGCGTCGTCCGAAGTGCCGGAAGGTGATTTACGCTCCCGCTACGGTTTCGCGAGCCCAACGGTAGTCGGCCTTACCGCTGGGCGAGCGGAGGATGGTTGGTACGAGCACGATCGAGCGGGGGATCTTGTACCCGGCGACGTGGGTGCGGCAATGCTCCGACAATGATTCCGTCGCAACATCTTCGAATCCCGGTCGAACCTGCACCACCGCGGCGACCTTCTCACCGAATCGAGTGTCGGGCGCACCCGCCACCAAAGCGTCGAAAACTGCCGGGTGAGTTTTGAGTGCCTGCTCGACTTCTTCGGGGTAGACCTTCTCGCCGCCGGAGTTGATGCACATCGAACCGCGCCCGAGCAGCACGATGGTTCCGTCGGCTTCCATCGTGCCCATGTCCCCGAGTACCGCCAGACGAACCCCGTCGACGACGGGAAAAGTTGCAGCAGTCTTGGCCGGGTCGCCGAAGTAGGCAACAGGAACATGGCCGGCCCGGGCGATGAAACCGACTGTGTCCGAGCCTGGTTCGATGCGACGGAATTCGTCGTCCACAAGAATCATGTTGGGGTTGGATCGAATTCGCTTGGAACCGTCCTCACCGAATTCGACGACGCCGTCGTTGCCGGATTCCGAAGCACCGAATGCATCCTTGATCACCAACCCCGGTAGTCGGGTTGTCAGTTCTGCCTTCAGGTTCGGAGAGAACAATGCGCCACCCGACCCGATCAGTTGGAGAGTCGAAAGGTCGTAGCGCCCTTCGCTTGCGGTGATGGCGTCGGCGATCGGCCGAGCAATCGCGTCGCCGACGACGGTGATTCCGGTGATCTTCTCGGCCTCGACCAGTCGCAACACTTCCATCGGATCGAAGCTGCGGGTCAGCACTCGGGGCGCTCCCATGAGGAATGCCGTGAGCAGTGAATAGATTGCGGCTCCATGCATGAGCGGCGGGATGAGTAGCAGCACAGTTGGATTGGTGTTCGCTACAGCTGCATCCACAACCTCTTCGAGGCTACGACGCGGCGGCCCGCTGAGGTTCGCTCCGGACAGGGCGGCAAAGAAGAAGTCCTCGTGCCGCCACACCACACCCTTGGGCATTCCGGTTGTGCCGCCGGTGTAGATGATGAAATGGTCGTCGTTGCTGCGAGGGCCGAAGTCGCGGGTATCAGTCTGCGCGGCAAGGGCGTTCTCGTAGTCTTCGCCGACGATCAACACGTGGGTGATCTCCGGACACTGCGGAACCACGGCCAATGCCGTCGGCGCGAATTCCTCTTCGACCAGCAGTGCCACCATTTGAGAGTTGGTGTAGATGTACAGGAGTTCTGCATCGGTATAGCGGAAGTTGACGTTGATCGGTACCGCTCTGATCTTCAAGCAAGCCAGGAGCGCTTCGACGTACTCGACGCAGTTACGCATGTGAATACCGACGTGCTGCCCAGGCTCGACGCCCACCGACTGCAGATGATGAGCGAGTCGGTTCGATCGCAGTTCGAGTTCGGCGTAGCTCAATCGCACGTCTTCCAGAATCAAGGGAACTCGATCGGGGATCGCATCGGCAACGGCCTCGAACAGATCGGCAATGTTCAGGGTCATCGAAATCCTCACTACACGCGTCTTCGCTTACCAGTACAGGTCTTTCGCGAAGCTAACACGTTGGTCGCACCCTGTAGTCCGAATTGCGTAGCGGTCCCGCTGAGCGAGACCTGACGCGCCGCTCACCTGGCATCAACGGTGCGGATACCTCCCTGACCAAGCCCGATAGCCGAAAGGTAGGGTAGCCTAATGCACTCACGCACCACTCTCCGGAGCCGCACGTCGGTCCGGGTCGCCATGGTTGCTCTGGCGACTGTTTTTGCCGCTACGGCCTGCGGCGCTTCCGACGCCGGCGGCAATGCAAACGGCAACACCGATGTCGCGACCGGCGGCAAGCTGTTCAGCACCGCCGACACGGAAACCGCGAAGCTCGGCAGCGATGCCGCGCCAGGCGAGTTCCCTCGCACCATCACCCATGCCCTGGGCGAGACCACCCTCGAGGCCAAGCCGACCCGCGTCGTCGTCCTCGACAGCGGTGAACTCGACGAGGTTCTCTCGCTCGGGATCACCCCGGTCGGCATCGCCAGCCCGGAAAGCGCCGCCGGTCAGCCGTCGTACCTGGCGGACAAGTTGGTCGGTGTCCCCGATGTCGGCACGACCAACAACCTCAACCTCGAGGCGATCACCGCACTGCAGCCCGATCTGATCCTCGGCAGCAAGCTGCGCCAGGACAAGCTTTACCCGCAACTCGCGGCAATCGCTCCGACGGTCTTCAGCATCCGCCCCGGCTTTCCGTGGAAGGAGAACTTCCTCCTTGCCGGTGACGCACTCGGCGAGGAGACCAAGGCTGAGCAGGTTCTCAACGACTACCAAGAGCACGCCGACAAGGTACGTGAGTCGATCGACGGCTCCCCGACCGTTTCACTGGTTCGTTTCATGTCCGGGAAGCTGCGCCTGTACGGCAATTTGTCGTTCATCGGCGTCATCTTGAAGGACGTCGGTCTGCCCCGCCCGGCGATCCAGGACATCGACGAACTGGCCGTCGAGGTCAGCCCCGAAACGATCACCGAGGCGGAGGGTGACCGAATCTTCTACTCCAGCTACGGAAATCCCGCCGACACGGGCCAGACCACGGTTGTTGCCGGACCGCTGTGGGCCAGCATGGACGCAGTCAAGGAAGGACGCGCCACCGAGGTGAGCGACGAGACCTGGTTCCTGGGCCTCGGCCCGACAGGTGCCGGACTGGTTCTCGACGACCTGCAGGCCAAGCTCGGCAAGTAGCCGTCACCGGCACAAAGAACGCCGCCCGACTCTCCGGAGTCGAGCGGCGTTTTTTGTTCAGCGGTTGTCCTGCTCGAGGTGTTCGTTCATCGTCGAGTGAAGGTCGACGAGAAATTCCTCGAATCGACTGAGCAGTTCGGGCGGGTACTTCGCCATCATGGCGTCGAGTCGCACGGCAAGGGGCCCGAAGAACTCGTCCGCCAGGTCCTGCACATGCGCACTGCTGTGCAGCGTGACCACTCGCCGGTCGGCATTCTCTCGGGTCCGGACGATATGTCCCGCCTTCTCCAGGCGGTTGAGCAACGCGGTGGTTGCACCCGACGTCAGCGAGATCCGCTCTCCGAGGCGGGCGGGTGAGAGCGGCGTCCCCTTCTCCTCGGCAGCGGTGATTTCCATCAAGGCAGTCGCGTCGGTGGAATGCAGGCCGAGCCACGACGCGAATCGATGGCTGAATTCGGTGAACGTGCCACCGTACGCGCGGAATTCGTCCATCAGCCGCTCCCGCTCCACGGAGATGTCGCGCGGTGCCTCCACCTCGGTGATCCCACCTTTCCTGTGCCAGACGGCGGCCGGTCGAACCCAGCGCGCACGTTGACAACTTACCGTCTCAAATATACCTTCATAATAAAGTTACTTCACAATGGAGGTTTATTCGTGAACATCTCACCCACCACCCGCAAGTGGTTGGGCCTGATCGCCATTGCACTCGGCGTGGCACTGATCGTCGTCGACACCACGATCGTCAACGTCATAGTTCCCTCGATCATCGAAGATCTCGGGATCAATTCCGTTCAGGCTCAATGGATCCAAGAGTCCTACGCAATCGTGTTCGCGGCACTCCTGCTTCTGGTCGGCAGAGTTGCCGACCTGGTCGGCGCCCGTCGTATCTTCATCGCCGGTGTCGTCGTGTTCGGCGCAACGAGCCTGCTGGCCGGACTGGCGCCGAACGGCGGTCTGCTCATCCTGGCGCGCTTCCTGCAGGGCGCCGGCGCGGCCATGATCCTGCCCACGTCACTGTCGCTTCTGAACGCGATGTTCACCGGAAAGGCGCGCGGCCAGGCCTTCGCGGTCTGGGGCTCCACCATCGGCGCTGCATCCGCCCTCGGCCCATTGCTCGGCGGCTGGCTTGCCGAACATGCCTCATGGCGTTGGGCATTCGGGATCAACATTCCGCTTGCTGCGCTCATTCTGATCGGCGCAGTGCTGTTCATCGCGCCCTCACCCCGCACCGCAGGGCGCGTCGACGCCACCGGAGCGGCACTGTCCATCGCCGGCCTGGGCCTGCTGGCCTTCGGACTCGTCGAGGGACGAACGTACGGGTGGCTGACGACGAAGGAACCCTTCGATCTATTCGGTCTGTCATGGTCCAGCGGCCCGTCGCCGGTTCTGGTGGCGCTGGTTCTCGCCGTTCTGTCGCTCGGTGCGTTCGCCTACCGTCAAACCATGCTCACCCGCAGCGCCGATCCGTCGCGGGCGCTGATGGACGTACGGTTGTTCTCCATCTCGTCGTTCCGCAACGGCAACATCGCGACGCTGATCATCGGGCTCGGCGAGTTCGGAATCGTTGCGGTGCTTCCTCTCTGGCTCCAGTTCACGCTCGGATACAGCGCACTCCAGGCAGGGCTCGCACTGGTTCCCATTGCCATCGGCAGCTTTGTCGCCAGTGGTGCGAGCTTCGGGCTGGCATCGAAGGTCTCGCCGTTGGGCTTGGTCCGTATCGGTTTGGCTCTCGAAGCGCTCGGTCTCGCCGGTCTCGGATTCATCGCTGCGACAGACAGCCCCTGGTGGACTATCGCCGCAGTGCTGTTCTTCTACGGAATCGGCGTCGGTTTTGCGACTGCCCAGGTGACCAACGTCGTGCTCGAGGAGATTCCCGAGCAGAGCGCCGGTCAGGGCTCCGGCATTCAGAGCGCGTTCCGCCAACTCGGATCCGCACTGGGCATCGCCGTCCTCACCACGGTCTTCTTCAGCACTCTCAATTCGACGCTGAACAACGACCTCACCGGATCCGGTGTCGACCAAGCTCAGGCTGATCAGTTGACGCGGGCAGTCACCGACAGCGCAGGCGCCGCCATCGACTCGCTGGCCGGTTCACCGAACACTGCCTTCGTCGCCGACGCTGCCCAATCTGCGATGACTCACGGCATCACACTCGGCGGATACCTTGCGGCCGGATTTGTCGTGGTGGGCCTGATCGCCACGGCGCTCATCCCGAACAAGCCTGCCCCGTCAAACGAGGAGGAAACGAAAGCAGCAGCCGACGTCGCCTGACGGTCGGATCGGTGCAGTACGGTGCCGGTATGCGATTGCCCTGGTCACGGTCATCACAGTCACGGTCAGCACAGTCACGGTCAGCACAGTCACGGTCAGCACAGTCACGGTCAGCACCGGTGCTCAGTGAGGCCGACATCGTCGCCGTAGGTGAGCAAGCACGCGAACTGGTACTCCCAGGTTTCGCGACGTTCGACGAAATCTGCGAAGCCGCCCGAGACTGTGTCGAGGGCGGCTTCGAGAACGACGAACTCGGCAGACAGATCGACGCAGTAGTGCGTGAGGTCTGGGACCACAGACTCGGGGAGCAGACCCAGTGGACGGCTCCCGGCGACTTCGAGCGCCTCTCCGCAGCCTTCGCTGATCTCGAGCGCAACGGCATCGTAGCCCGGATGAACTTCACCTGCTGCATGCAGTGCGGCACTACTGAAATCGACGACGAACGCACGCCGTCCGAACCCGACGAGAACGGGTATCCCTTTGCTCAGTGGGCGTACACGTTCTTCCACATGCAAGATGCGGAGCGTCTCGGCGACGAGCCGTCCGATCTCTACTTGTCCTACAGTGCGTTTCGTCCGGCCCACGATCTCGATCCCGCGCTGGTCGCCGCTGCCTTCGGCGGCGACGAAACCGCCAAGGCACACATGATCGCGCACACCGATCAGACCGTCGGGCGCCAGGTAGCCGACGCACTCCGAACTCAGGGGCTGAGCGTCGATTGGAACGGTGACAACAATCAGCGTATCCGTGTCACCGACGTATGTTGGCGCAAACCGCTTCCGCAGTAGGAGATTCAGCTGGGTGGCAATACGCGGTCGAGGAACGTATTGCTGAAGACGCGGTGTGGGTCGTGTTCGTCGAGAGTGGCGAGAGCGAAGTCCCAATTCCCGTCGCCACCGGCACGGAAGGTGGCAGGCACTGTGCTGGTGAGGAATTCGTCGTCCTGGTACGCCGCCTGATCGGTGAATGCCCACCCCTTGGACCACTCCGGACGGAAGGTCGCGTAATCGCCGGAGTAGTTCGCGACCATCCACCGTTCCATTTCGCGAAGGAAGGCAGGCAATCCCGCGGTGCCGGGAATCGAGACTACGTTCATCCAGATCGCTGTGTCCCAGTCCTGACGATCCGCCCGCGGCCGCACCGCTGACAGGTCCGGCGCTCCGGCGCTGTCGACCAACACCTCGCCGTCATCGTCGACACCGCAGAGACGCACTTCGAACGGCATGTTGACGGGATACTGCCCCAGCGACGCGTAGTGCGTCATTCGTTCGTTCAGCCAACTCGTCATCTCGTGGACGACTCGGCCGATGTTGGACCGCTTGGTGATCACGGCTCCGCCCCCGGCTACGACGCGCAAGGTCGTGTGCCGGAGGTAGAACAGAACGTCTTTCGACCAGCCCCAGAGATCGTCGGTGTCGGTCAGCACCAATCCTGCTGCTACAGCGCCGAACTGAGAGGCGCCGAACAGCGGTGTCGCACCTTGGAGACCCTGTGCCACCATCCCCAACGGGGTAGTGACCTCTTCGGGAATCGCGTCGGAGAAGAAGTAGTTGTACGGCCCGCTCACCTCTCGGGACTCCGGCGGTTTGACCGGGGTCGGTGTCCAGACCTTGAGCCACGGTGTTTGCGTGAACGGGAACCAGATTGCTTCCACCCGTCCGGATTTCTCGACGAAACTCTCGTAGGTACGCCCTGGCGAACCGGGAGCAGCAAAGAGTTCTTGCCACGGAATGTCGGTGAAACTCTGGCACCGCAGCCGATAATTCTCCCCGGCTTGCAGCGTCACGGAGGTGACGAAGGTTCGACCCAGATGGGTCAGGAAGGCGGTGCTCTCGACGTCCGATCGGTGAAATGTCTTCAGTGCGTACCGATTGATGCCTTCGTCCCACGCCACCACCGTGATCTCTGTGATCAGGTTGCTCAGCGAACCATACGATTGACCAGGGGTGATCGTCTCCCCCACCGCCGGATAGGTTGCCCCGTGAGCACCGATCGCCAGCGCGCCGGCGATGGACAGCTCACCGATCGCCGGAGAGTTGGCCCAGCCGAGCCCTTCTCGCTCGAGCGCTGTCAGAATCGCTTCGATACTGGCGCCGGCGCCCGCCGTGACCGTTGCGGGCGTGCCGTGCTGCACCACAACCGAATTCAAGTTGGCCATCGTATCGACCAGCAGAACTCGATCCGAAGGCGCGCCGGGCACCACCGTCAACGGGCTCCACCCGTGCATCGTTCCCTTCGCACGCACTGTGTACCCGTTGTCGAACGCCCAGTTGGCGAGGGTGACCACGTCGTCGCTGTGACGTGCCGTGGCCGTCCACACGCTGTCGAGCATGATTTCTCGCGACCAGTTCGCGTACGCCTGCTGTGACAACGGAATGTCCGACGGAAATCCGGGCGGTGGCGCGATGGTCGATGCCGAACCCCAGGGAACTGCTCCAGCCGGCGCCCAGGAAATGCCCGCGAGAGCAGCTGCGCCGGCACTCGCTGCGAGAAATCCGCGCCGGCTCACACCGTCTTCGCTCGAGCTGTGCTCTGCCATGCGCTCTGCTTGATGCACCACTGCTCACTCCGTCAGCCGACTCGGTTCATGTCAGGGACGAACGTAGAACAAATATGATTACGATGCCAGTGGTTCCGTAATAAAAGTTTTCCGAAGCTCACTGCACCATCGGAGCGAAGACCGCGTAGATCGCTTCCGGGGCACCGTCGAACGCACTGATGATCAACCAGGCAGTCAGAACCGTCAACGCCGGCCCGATCAGGATCTTCTCGAGGTTCCCACCTGCACGGATGGACAGGAATGACGGCAGCCGTTGTTCCCACCATCGTTTGCCGCCGAGCGGAATCAGGGGCGCGAGAAACGGCACCCCTTCCTTGGTGATCGCATCGCCGAGACAGTGCGTGGCGCAGCCCAAGGCCACCGCAACACCTAGCCCCGTGGATCCAGCCTCACTCGGATACCACTGCCAGGTGAGGGCAGAGAGCACCAACGCAACGGCGGAGACCGCGAGCCAACCCTTCTCCTTGGCCAATTCACCCGCCAATCCACGGATGGCCAACCCGAGGCAGAAGAACAGGGTGATGATGATGGCTGGCTTCCCGAACTGAACAACCAGCGCCGAGACCCCGGCACCCAACCCGGCGGCGAACAGCGCGGTGTGCGTGAGCGTCCGATGCCCACCACGACGCTTGCCGTCCTTCTTGCCTTTGGTGATGCGGTAGAAGGTCACCGAAATTGCGTCGATGCCTTTGGCCAGAGCCTTGCTGAGCGGACCGAATGATCGCGAAACCGTCGACTGACCGGTATCGAGGTCGGGAAGCAAGGCGGCTCCGGCACACACTCCGGCAAAGGTCAAAGTTTCCGCAGTGGATGTGGGCCCTCCCCAGTCGAGAGGCAACAACTCCGCAACCACCAACCCCACAGCAGCACCGGACATCGCGTGGGTGGGGCCCATGACCATGAAACACAACACCTTTCGAAACGCGCCCCGCATCAGGCCGTACCGCACCCTCTGCAAGACACCACACACATGACGCCGTCGGCGACGGCCCCGGCATGCTCGCCGAGACCGCCCCGAACGTAGCAAGTGCTACCGACAGGCTTGACCAACCTCCAGACCCAGTTGAGTACGGCCGTACCGTTCCAGGTCAAAGCGGTTCATGCGGAGCTTTTTTCGCTCGTCAGCCCGCGGCAACCGTGCATGACAGGGCAACGCCTTCCTCCAGCGGAGCGACACCGGCCATGTCGAGCACCTCTGCCGGAACACCTTCGGTGGTCTGAGCCCATTCGACGGTCGGCAACGCCGGCACCCCTTCACGCGCAACGAATGTCGCAGCTTCGCTCGGCACTTCGATAGTGACTGCGGCCGTACCGGCCTCCTCCGCGCGCACGACCTTCCCCTCGTCGATGAGCTTCTGCAGCTCCTCGTCGGAAATCGGCGCCGCGACACCACACGCTACTTCGGGAGCCACACCCAACTCGGACGGAGCGGTCGCGATCGACCGCACCGCCACCGGTGACCCGTCGGAAATCGGATTGGAAGCCCAGGCGATTCCCGGCGCCACTGCCATACCGAGGACCGCCACGGACGCCACCACCACACCGGTCCGGCGGGCCCGCTTGCCGTTCACTTTCAATCGCGTCATCGTAGTTCTCCTTGATCGAACGTTCTCGAGTTCTCGGCGCGGTCGCATCCGAGAAACCCGAGGTTATGAAGCCAACACTGCAGATCTGTTGTCGGTTTCTTAGGAGTTGATGAGAATGCGACGGCCCTCGCTCCGAGCGAGGCCCCAGGCCTTGATCCGATGGCACCATGGCTGGGGTGAGTACACGCGAGCGCATCCTGATCGTTGACGACGACGCGAAGGTTCTGAATTCGCTCGAACGTGGACTCCGATTGTCGGGCTTCGACACGGCAACTGCCGTCGACGGACGATCGGCCTTGTCATCGGTGAACAAGCAATGCCCGGCCGCGCTCGTTCTCGACGTCAACATGCCCGGTCTCGACGGCGTCGGGGTGGTGACCGCCCTGCGCGCGATCGGCAACGAGGTTCCGATCTGCGTGCTCAGCGCCCGAAGTTCCGTGGGTGATCGCATCGCGGGGCTGGAGGCGGGCGCCGACGACTACCTCACCAAGCCCTTCGAGTTGGCCGAGCTCGTCGCCAGACTCCGCGCATTGCTTCGACGCACGACGCGAGCCACCCCGTCGGTCGACCATCCGATCACGGTGGGACCGCTGACGGTCGATCTCCGCGGCCATCGAGCGCACATCGACGGTAGGCGAATCGAACTCACCAAAAGAGAATTCGACCTGTTGTCGGTACTCGCCGAGCACGCCGGTGTCGTACTCAGTCGCGCACAACTCCTGCGACTCGTCTGGGGTTACGACTTCGCCGCCGACACCAATGTCGTCGACGTCTTTGTCACCTACCTACGCAAGAAACTCGAAGTCGACGGAGCGCCCCGCGTGATCCACACAGTGCGTGGGGTGGGCTTCGTCCTGAGGGCCGAACGATGAAGCGGCCGCTGTCACTTCAGACTCGCGTAGCCATCGCCTCGGGCCTGGCCGCCGGAATCGTGATTGCCGCGATCGGAATTGCGTTCGCGGTCTTTCTGCGTGTCAACGGATCCGAACAACTCGAACGCACTCTCGATTCCGTCACCCTGGGCGTCGCGGCGAGTGCGCCGAGCCCGCTATTCATCGAAACACCAACTGCAACAACAGAACCATCCGTGGTCAGCCCCGGATTCAACGCCGCGACCGTCAGCGCCTTGGCTACCACCGATGTTCGCAGTCGTGATGTTCTGGTGCCCGGCGACAGCGGCGCCGCACTGGCCGTCAGCATCCCCGAAGACCCACTGACCCAGGCAATCCGTGAGCAGCAGTTCCAAGTGGCCGCTGCAGCAGTGGTCGCCATCCTTGCCGCGGCCGGGCTCGGTTGGTTCCTCACCGGCCGAGCCGTCCGGCCACTACAGCAATTGACCGAGACCACCAGTTCGATCGGCAACAACCTCGACGTCGACGGACTCTCGCGCCGGGCACCGTCGGTACGTGGAACGCGAGAAGCCGAAGAACTGTCGGAGGCAATCCACAGCATGCTCAGTCGCATCGAAAGCGATCGAAGCCGCACCGAGGAGGCGTTGGAGTCGGCACGCGATTTCGCTCGCGTCTCCGCCCACGAACTGCGCACACCTCTCACGTCGATGCGTACCGATCTCGAAGTTCTCGCAACACTCGATCTCACGGGAAGCCAACGGCGCGAACTGTCCGGCGAATTGTTGGAAGCGCAGCGCCAGATCGAGCGCACCCTGACCGACCTCGAGACTCTAGCCCTGGGTGACGTGGCCGATCCCGAGGATTGTGCCGACGTCGATCTCGTCGAGGTTGCCGATCGCGCCGTCGCTGACGCCGGCCGTCTGCACCCGCAGGTCGACGTTCGTTTGAAAGCACCGGAAGAACTTTCGGTTCAGGCCTTTCCCGCGGGTATCCGTCTGGTGCTGACCAACGCCGTCACCAATTCCGTTCGGCACGGCAATGCCGACGAAGTCGAGATCACCGTCCGATCAGGGGCTGCGACGGGTTCGGCGACGGTTTTCGTCGACGACAACGGCACCGTGATCGCGCCTTCGGAACGCGAAGCTATGTTCGAGAGATTCGTTCGTGGTACCGGTGCGGGCGACGCCGGAAGCGGTTTGGGACTGGCCCTCGTCGCGCAGCAGGCGAGGCTGCACGGCGGTAGCGCGCGACTCGACAAGAGCCCACTCGGCGGAACTCGATTGATCTTCTCGATCAACCCAATTCGACGTGCAGAGCCTCGAGCAGCGGCTTGGCCGCCTCGTCGAAGAATCGGTCTTGGGTATCTCCACCGATCTGTACCAGTGCCACATCGGTGAATCCGGCGTCCGTGTATGCCTTGACCGCTTCGACGATCACATCGAGATCGGGACCACACGGAATGCTTTCAGCTACATCCTCTTTGCGCACGAACTGAGTCGCACCCGAGAAGCTCGCCGGCGTCGGCAGTTCGGAGTTCACGGACCACCCTCCGCCGAACCACCGGAACTGCTGATGAGCTCGTGCAATTGCCGTGTCGCGATCAGGGTCCCACGAGATCGGAATCTGACCGATGGTCCGGCCTGCGGGAGCCAATCCGTATGCTCGGCCGTGCACGTGCTTCCACAAGTGCACTAGCTCCGAATCCGGTTGCACGGCAATCAGATCGTCGGCCATCGGACCGAAACGCTCGACGGACTTGTCTCCGGACATGGCCAGCGCCAGCGGAACCGGGTTCTCGGGGAGATCCCAGATCCTGGCGGACTGGACGTCGAAGTACTCCCCCTTCCAGCTCACCAGATCTCCGGCGAGCAGTGCGCGAATGATGCTCACCGCCTCCTGCAGCATGTCCTGGCGGGTGTCGATGGACGGCCAACCCTCGCCGACCACATGCTCGTTCAGGCTCTCGCCACTTCCCAATCCCAGGGTGAAGCGTCCGTCCGCGAGGATCTGGATCGTCGCAGCTTTCTGAGCGACGACGGCGGGGTGGTACCTCACGGTCGGACAAGTCACGTACGTCATCAAACCGACTCGCTCGGTGGCGTGGGCGACTGCCCCCAGCACCGACCAGGCGTAGGGTGCATGCCCCTGCTCGGTCAGCCACGGCGAGTAGTGATCACTCATCACTTCGAAGTCGAAGCCGACTTCTTCGGCCCGAACTGCATGGCGAACCAGTTCTTTCGGACCTGCCTGCTCCGTCATCAAGGTGTAGCCGAATCGTGCCATCACTGATCAACTCCCGGTATCTAGGCCTGAAACGAGTTCGGAAATCACACTGCCGTCGAGGTGGTCGAGGAGGTCGCGGGCGTCGTCGTACACGGCAGCCGCACCCGCACCTTCGAGTTCGTCGGTCGACATGCCGCCGCTGCGCACTCCCACAGCCACAACGCCCGCCCATGTCGCCGCCTTCATGTCCCAGACGGCATCCCCGACCATGACCGCATTGCCCGCGTCGACACCTGCCTTCGCGAGCGCGACCTCGATCAGGTCCGGATCAGGTTTGGCCTCGTCGACGGATTCCGAAGAGGTGGCGGCGTAGATCATTTCGTCGATGTCGAGCGTCCGGCGTAGCAACTTCAGTTCGTCGTCCGGCGCCGAGGTAGCGAGCACCACGTGCAGTCCGAGCGAGTGAACTCGGCGGATCAACTCGCGCGCTCCCGGCAGTACTCGGAGACGGTCGGCCGACTGCCGGTAGTACGTGGTGCGAAGTTCTTTGGCTCGCGGTCCGCACCCGTCGATGTCTTCGCCGAGCAAGGACTCCAGTAGTTGGTCTCCGTCCATGCCGATGCTGCGGTGTACCCGCCACGCGTCGACCGGGCGACCTACCTCGAAGAAAGCTCGCGACCACGCTTCTACGTGCAGATAGTTGGAATCGACGAGCGTTCCGTCGATGTCGAAGAGAACCGCACCTATTGCCATGGGAATTGACTGCCCAACACCTCGGTTCGCGAAACTTGTGCCCCGAGCATTCTCAGCTCGAGAAGCGGATCATGGAGAGTGCGAACAGCAGAAGTGCACGTCGAACAGGGGTGTCGTCATGGAGTCAGTCGTTGTATTCCTTCTCGCATGCTTCGTCTATTGGTTTGCGCTTCTGTAGTTGGGTAGACGGAAACGGACCGCTGCCGGGAAGTGATTTCCCTTGCAGCGGTCCGCATTCGGTAGACCTAGGCGATTCTCATGTCAGCGGGTCACTGACCTGCGCGTACACCTTCTTCGACGCGCTTGCCCAAATCTGCGTCGACGTTCTTCCAGTACTCGAAGACACGCAACAGAACTTCCTCACTGACGCCGGCAAGGGCGTGGCCGACGATGTTGCTCACCAGGCGCTCACGAGCTGCGTCGTCGAGAACTTCACGGACCAGCGTTCCGGCCTGCGTGAAGTCGCCGTCCTCGGCGTGCTCGATGTATCCGGCGCGCACTGCCTTGCCGTCGAACGCCCACAGTCCTTCGTCACCGGCAACCGACGGATCGGCATGCGGTCCGCCGTACGAGTTCGGTGCGTACACCGGCGTCGACGGGGAATTGAAGCTGTAACGCATGGCGCCCTCCTTGGAGTAGGAGTTCACCTCGTTCTTCGGGGCATTGACCGGCAGGTCGGCGTAGTTGGTGCCGATGCGGTAACGATGTGCGTCGGCGTAGGAGAAGACGCGGCCGAGAAGCATCTTGTCCGGGCTGAATCCGATGCCGGGCACCACGTTCGACGGCTCGAACGAAGCCTGCTCGATCTGCGCGAAGAAGTTCTCCGGGTTGCGGTTCAGCGTCCACTTGCCGACCTCGATCAGTGGGTAGTCCTTCTGGGACCAGACCTTGGTGAGGTCGAACGGGTTGAAGCGGTAGCCTTCGGCCTCGTCGACCGGCATGATCTGAACCTTGAGTGTCCAGCTCGGGAAATTACCGGCCTCGATGGCGTTGTACAGATCCGCGCGGTGGTAGTCGGGATCGCTACCAGCGAGGCTGTCTGCTTCGGCCTGCGTCAGGAACTCGATGCCCTGATCGGTCTTGAAGTGGTACTTCACCCAGAAGCGTTCACCCGCAGCGTTGACCCACTGGTAGGTGTGCGATCCGAAGCCGTCCATGTTGCGCCAGGTCTTCGGGATACCGCGGTCACCCATCAGCCAGGTCACCTGGTGAGCGGTCTCGGGACGCAGAGTCCAGAAGTCCCACTGCATGTCGTGGTCACGAAGGCCGGAGCCGGGCAGTCGCTTCTGCGAACGAATGAAGTCGGGGAACTTGATGGCGTCCTTGATGAAGAACACCGGGGTGTTGTTGCCGACGAGGTCGTAGTTTCCCTCTTCGGTGTAGAACTTCATCGCAAAACCGCGCGGATCGCGCCAGGTGTCCGGGCTGCCCTGCTCACCGGCGACGGTGGAGAAGCGGACGAGGGACTCGGTCTTCTTACCCGGCTGCAGGAACGCGGCCTTGGTGTACTTGCTGACGTCGTGTGTGATGACGAGTTCACCGAAAGCGCCGCCGCCCTTGGCGTGGACGATGCGCTCCGGGACACGCTCGCGGTTGAACTGCGCGAGCTTCTCGATCAGGTAGTGGTCGTGAAGGAGCACCGGCCCCTGAATACCCGCGGTCAGCGATTCGTCATCACTTGCGACCGCGATACCGAAATTGTTGGTGGTGGGCTTGGTCATGGCGAAGCCTCCTAGCGTTGTGGGCTGGGCGTCAGAGGAGCGGGGCTGCATCCGAGTCGAACGCATGGGCTGCATGCGAGGTGGCTGACTCGGAGGTTCTGGACGCATCAATTCGATTCTGCGAGACCGCGTCCGACTCGGTGTCGGATTCGGCAGAATTCTTCAGGCAATCTTCGCAACGGCCCCAGAACACGACCTCGGCTTCGTCGATTTCGAAGCCGTGATTATCGGAAGGTTCGAGGCAGGGAGCTTGGCCGACAACACAATCGACGTCGACGACCTTGCCGCAGCCGCGACAGACGAGGTGATGGTGGTTGTCACCAGTCCTCGTCTCGAACCGTGCGGGCGAACCCGCCGGCTCGATGCGTCGCAGCAATCCTGCGTTCACGCATGCCTTCAGCACGTCGTAAACGGCCTGTGTGGATACCGATCCGAGCTGCTGCCGCACGAGTGCTGCAACAGAATCGGCGTCTGAATGCGGTTGGGCTGTAACCGCATCCAGCACGGCGAGGCGCGGAGCAGTGACCCTCAACCCGACGGCGCGCAGTTGCGCTCGGGGGTCGAAGTCATGCTCTCCGTCTCGCATGTTTCCCAGTATGCCGCTTTTCTGGAATTAGTCAAGGAAAGGATTGCCTAAGTTGAATCGAGACCGGTGTCACACCTAGCGGCATCACACCCAGTGCATCGCACCCGGTTACTCAGCCCAGGACGAACCAGATCGCCTTGACCGTCTCGTCCGTCTCGTTGCGCAACCGGTGGGGAACGTTCCCGACCAGGTGTATCGCTTCACCCGCCTTGAGGAGCCGACGCATTCCGTCGATGTCGATCGTCAGAGTCCCTTCCAGCACGTACCCGTAGTCGTCACCCGAGTGGGTCTGCGGTGCGTCGCCCGGTGCGGAATCGGCGCCGGGCTCGTACTCCGTGAGGAGGAACTGGACGTGATGGTTCGCGGGAGTGTTCGCCAACCGTTGCCAGCGGACACCCGATCGGAATGTGAGGCAGTCGGAGATCCGCGGTTCGTGAGTCTTCGTTTCGGATACGGATTCACGTTCCGGATCGACGCTGTTGCCGAGCAGCACGTCCAAGGACAGGTTGAGTTCGGTCGCGATCGCAAAAAGCGTGTTCACCGCGGCCTGACTCTGCCCCAGTTCGAACTGCGACAGGAAGGACGGCGATACGCCGAGCCGCCTCGCCAATTCACGAACCGGGATTCCCTGTCTCGTGCGTTCGGCACGAACCGTCTTGCCTACCGACGTCCCCAAACCGTTGTCCTCCGCCTTCTGCGTGCGCGCCGCCACCTTGGCCGGCGCCGACTTCTGCTGTGCCGACTTCTTCTGTGCCGTCGTCTTTTGGGGAGTCGTCTTGCGCGGTTGCGATTTCTTCGATGCAGCCGCTGTCGACTCAGCCGTCTTACGAGGTGGCTTTGCGCCGGTTGCCGTCATGTCCGAACTCGCTTCCGTAGGTCTCGGGGACCGCCTGTGCGGAGCCCAAGCCTAGCGCTCGACGCAGGAGAAACTTCTGAACCTTCCCACTCTCCGTCCGAGGAAGCGACGCAACGGTCTCGACTCTCTCCGGAGCTTTCTGAACGGCAAATCCTTCGGACAGCAGGAAGATCCGCAGATCTCGAACGCTTGGCGGATCACCGTCCGGAACCACGAAGGCGCACGCGCGCTCCCCCAGATCCTCGTCCGGATACCCGACCACCGCCACCTCTCCCACATTGGGATGAGCCTCGAGGGCCCACTCGATGTCGGCAGCGCTGAATTTCTCTCCGCCCCGGTTGATGATGTCCTTGATCCGTGACGTGATCCGGATCTGACCGGGTCCGTCCACGGCGGCTACGTCGCCGGTCCGGAAAAAGCCGTCCTCGGTGAACGATTCCTCGTTGATCGAGCTGTCGACGTAGCCGACGAACAGTTCCGGCCCCCGCACCAACAGCTCGTCGTCTTCGCCGAGCCGGAATTCGTTTCCGCCGATCACAGCTCCTTCGTCCTCTGCCTGCAGGTCGATGTCACCGAAAGGATCACCCATGACGAGGGTCGGAAGTTCCGTCGATCCGTAGGTGCGAACAACCGCCGTCCCCATCACACGATGGGCCCGACGCACCAACTCGGGCGGAATCCCGGCCCCACCACACACGAATCGGGTCAGCTGAGATCGTCGATATCCGCCCTTCTCGTAGGCGTCGGCGAGACCACGAAGAAACGGTGTCGCGCTCACGGTGAACGTGCATTGCTCGCGTTCGATCAACGCAACTGCCACTTCGGGAACCCAGCGTTGCATCAGAACGGTAGAGCAGGCTGCCGCTGCCGGCAGAACTACCGCATACGAAATTCCGGTGATGTGGGGTAACGGCGAAGGCATGAAGATTCGGTCCTGCGAATCCACGCCACAATGCGCGATCATGCTCGAACTCTCGGCCATCAGGGTCCGATGTGTGTGAAGCACGCCTTTCGGAGCCGAGGTGGTTCCCGACGTGTAGAGAACGAGGGCGACATCGTCGGGATCCGCGCGGTGGTCGGGCCGGTTCGACTCCATCCCGAAGTCCAGGAAGTCGTCGAACGTTGTGCGTCGCAACCCACCTTCGCCTCGAACCTCCACCAGAAGAACCTCTCGGCCCAGATCACGGAGCACCGTCCCGAGTTGCTCGACGTGACGATATCCGCGGTATTCCTGCGGGGCTACGATCACCGACGGCTCAGCTTGCTCGATGATGAAGGACAACTCGTGTGCGCGGTAAATCGGGACTACCGGAAGGAGAATGCCGCCGGCAAGCCACGTGCCCCAGGCCGCAACCACGGATTCCCACCAGTTCGGCAGTTGAACGAGTACCACTTCTCCAGGCTCGAATCCCGATTTATGCAATGCGCCTGCAAAGCTCGTTGCAGCGTCCACCAATTCCTGGTAAGTCCACCGCACACTCTCGTCGACAAGGGCCAGCGCTTCGGGATCGCGACGCAGGGCGTCGAGAAGCATCTCGGGCAGCACCCCGCCGCCGGTCATTGCCCGCGGGCGGGTAGCGCTCAGCACGACATCACCCGCCGAACGGCTGCAACGATGTCGTCAGGTCCGACTTCCCACTCACGTTCGAGCACCGGCGCATAGGGCGCAGGCGCGTACCGTGCTCCCACCCGCACTACCGGCGCGTCCAGTGAATAGAACCCGGAATCCACCGCCATAGCTGCGATCTCGGCTCCGACGCCGAAGTCCACGACAGCTTCCTGGGCAATGACCATCCGGTTCGTCCGACTGAATGATTCGAGAATCGTCTCCCGATCGAGCGGAGCAATCGTTCGTAGATCGATGACCTCGGCATCGATCCCTTCCTCTGCCAACGTCTGTGCCGCGACCAAGGCGTGCATCGCCATACGCGACCACGAGACGATGGTGACGTCCGAACCAGGTCTCGTCACCGCCGCCTTTCCGATCGGAACCCGAAAATCCTTGCTCGGCAACAAACTTTTCTTCTCGTACAGCAGTCGATGCTCGATGAACATCACCGGGTTGTCGTCCTCGATCGCTGCCCGCAACAACCCGTATGCATCAGCGCCCGAACTGGGCATGAGAACAGTCAGTCCCGGGATGTGCGCCAACAGTGCCTCGAGACTCTGCGAATGCTGCCCACCCGATGATCTGCCGGAACCGAACTGCGTCCGCACCACCAACGGCAGACTCACCGCGCCGCCCGTCATGAACCGGAGCTTTGCCGCCTGATTCATCAACTGATCCAGGCATACCCCGAGGAAGTCGAGGTACATCAGTTCCACGACGGGTCTACGGCCCGCCATCGCCGAGCCGACGGCAAGACCCATGATTGCCGATTCGGAGATCGGCGTATCGAGCACTCGACCCGGATACTTCGCGGCCAACCCCCTGGTGAGACCGAAAACGTTCCCGCCGGCGACATCGATGCCGGCAAGAAACACATCCGGATCGGCCGCCAGAGAGTCGTCGAGCGCCGCCTTGAGAATCTTGGACTGCGACACAGCCGCGCCGCCCGCACCGACACCCACGTCGAGGCGCCCCGGCAAATATGCGCGACGCGGCGAGTAGATGTACTCCATCACACTCGACGCCTCCGGTTGCGGCGACGACCGCGCGAAACTCTCCGCCTCGTCGACCACCGCCCTCACCCGCTTGTCCACCAGATCGAGGACTTCGTCCCCGACACCGAGCTCTCGGAGTCGGCCCCGCGTCAGCGTCAGTGGATCGGCCGCGAGAATGTCTCGCGCCATCTCGTCCTTGTCGCGGTACACCTGCGGATCGCCCTCGTAGTGCCCGTGCACCCGCAGAGTCATGACCTCCACGAACACCGGACCACCGCCGCCTCGCACCTGCTCGTACACCGGCCGAATACCGTCGGCGACCGCCTCGACGTCGTTGCCTGCCAGCGTGATCGATTCCATCCCGTATCCCGCTGCGCGCGCAGAGATCGGGACAGGATGCTGATCCACCGTCGAGGAAAACTCCGAGAATCCGTTGTTCTCGCACAGGAAGATGATCGGCAGCTTCCACAGAGCAGCCATGTTCATCGCCTCGTGGAACGCACCGGTCGCAATCGCCCCGTCACCGAAGAACGCCACCACCAGATCGCCCTCACCGCGATCCTTGGCAGCGAAAGCCGCACCGACGGCAATCGGCAACCCCGCGCCCACGATCCCGTTCGCACCGAAGATCCCCAAGCGGGGATCCGCCACGTGCATCGAGCCACCCCGGCCGTTGTTGGCTCCGGTGACCTTGCCCATCAACTCCGCCATCATCCGGTCGGGCTCGAGACCTTTTGCCAGAACATGGCCGTGCCCGCGGTGCGTCGAGGTGATGACGTCACTGACCCGCGCATGAGTGAGAGCCCCCACCGCGCACGCCTCTTGACCAATCGAAGTGTGAACGAACCCTGGAATGGTGTCGCCCTTGTAGAGCGCCGAGATGCGCTCCTCCATCATCCGGATCAACAACATCTTTTCGTAGGCACACAGAACTTCTTCGCCGTTCACGAGCCGGAACACCTCCAATAATGCTGCGCTCGTTACGAATACATGCGCAGTGGGTGAGCAGGACTATACCGACGGATTTTCCTTGTTGTCCAGTGACACTTGACAAAGGCTGTGAGGTGACTCACGATTACGGAGTACTTCGGATCCGCGACGATCCGCTCGGGGCAGTTGGCACGAGCGAACCGCGTCGATGCCGTAATACGCACGGCGACAAGACCGTCCGTTTTCTTTCGTACCTACTTCCGTTCAGCTTTCACTCGTTACATGAGGAGTCGCGCAATGCGCCGTGAAGATGTCGAATTCTCCAGCGACGGAGTCACCGTTCGCGGTTGGCTGTACCGACCTGACACCGACGACGACGTTCCGGCCGTCGTACTGGCAGGCGGTTGGTGCTACGTCCGCGAATTGGTCATGCCCTATTACGCCGAGGCCTTCGTGACGGCCGGTATGGCTGCGCTGGTCTTCGACTACCGCAACCTGGGCGTCTCGGACGGTGAGCCCCGCCAACATCTGGACCCGAAGCAACAGATTCGTGACTATCAGAACGCGCTCAGCTTTCTCGAGCGCACTCCCGGCATCGACAACGACCGTCTCGGCGCCTGGGGAATTTCCTACTCCGGCGGCCACGTGATGATTCTCGCCGCGACCGATCCCCGGGTGAAGGCCATCGTGTCTCAGATTCCGGTGATCGACGGGTACCGCAACATGCGTCGGATCCACGGGACCATGGGTTATCGAAAGCTGTGGGACGCAATTCTCGAAGATCGCCGACTCCGCTTCGACGATTTGGATCAGCGACTGCACATCGCGCATGCGAGCGAGAACCCCGAGGAAGAACTGTCGTCCTGGCCGTTCCCCGAGACGAAGACGACCTTCGCGGCACTTCAAGCCACCGAAGCTCCTCTCTACCAGAACAGTTCGACCATGGAATCCGTCGATCTCCTGCTCGACTACGACGTCAACTACTTCGTACCCCGGATTCTCGACACGCCGTCGATGATGATCGTCGCCGAAGGCGACGACCTCACGTTGTGGGACTTGGAGATCGAGAGTTTCAACAACATCCCGACTCCGAAGAAAGAACTTGTCGTCCTACCGCACACGTCGCACATGACGCTCTACAGCGATCAGTCCAAGCTCGCAGTAGCGGCCGAACACGCTTCCCGTTGGTTCACAACGCATCTGCTGGCGAAGTAGCGAAATCTCCCGTTTCCTCCACACCTCGAGACAACCTCTCGAGCCCCCTCTTGTGAGACCAAGGATGTGATCATGCCTTCGATCGAATCGAAGATCGTGGACGTCGCGCGAAACGCGACGTTCTCTCATCCACTGACCCGACGTTCCTTCTTCGCCGCAATGGGCGCAGCAGGCATCACCCTCGGCGCAGTGGCCTGCGGAGCAGGCGGCAGTTCCACCAGTACCGCCGCCGGCGGTGGCGCTGGCGCGGGCAAAGTCCAGGAAAAGACCCTCTGCCAGGTCACAACTCTCTCCAACGACTACTTCGTCGCGTTCTCGGACGGCGGCAAGCAGGCGATGGACGCGCTGGGCGTGAGCATGTCCTCGGTGGAGGACCAGGGCAACGTCAACACTGCGCTGGGACAGGTAGGCAACGTCCGCGCTTCGGGCGGCAAGTCGATCTTCGGTACTCCCGCCACCGAAGCTCAAGCGGCAGCTGTCACGAAAGCCTGCCAGGCAGCCGGGATTCTGTATGCCAGCTCGTACACGGCGCCCGCCTGGTACACACCGGCCGACGCGGACAAGTGGGTCCGCTTCATCACACCGCCGTCCACCAAGATCGCCGTCGCAACCGCCAAGGCTTTGTTCGACAAGGTCGGCGGCAACGGAACCATCATTCATGTTCCGGGGCAGAAGGGTTCGTCTTCCGACGATCAACGGACAGCTGGACTGAACGCCGCGGCCAAGGACTACCCGGGAATCAAGATCGTCACCGCGTCGCCGGGCAACTGGACTTCGGAAGACGCGAGAAAGGCGTTCACGAACATCTTGCCTTCGGTGCCGGACTTCGTCGGGGTGTTCGCGCAGAACGACAGTCAAGCTGCAGGAGTCATTGCGGCACTGGACGCCGCGAAGATCACCGGCAAGATCGTGGTCGGATTCGACGGTAACAAGCAGAACGTCGAATACATCGCGCAGGGAAAGCAATACCTGACCAGCGCGACGGTCGGCGGACTCACGGCAGGAATTCTCGGTGTCACCATCTTCGATCAACTCAACGGCGTCGACCTGTCTCTGCCGGAGCGATTCCTTTCACAGGGAGCACTCCTGGTGACTCCGGAGATCGCCGACGACGTACTGAAAACCGTGTACGCACCCACACTTCCGTTCGACTGGGCAAAAATGAGCAAGGCCCTGCATCCTGACGATTGGGACCCGCAGACCGTACTCAACCCGATCGATCCGCGGGAGTACTACGCCGGCGTATCGCAGGACCAATACACGCTGAACAGCGCTTGGAACTCTGCAGATATCACCGGAGTACGCACCGAGTACGCAGCCGCGTTCCGCTCGGGCCCGTTGCTGCAGTACAAAGACCAACTCGTGGCCTGAGAATGAGTGATACGAAGGTGAGCGACTCAGCAACCATCAGCTTGCGTGGGGTCTGCAAGAGTTACGGACCCGTTCACGCCCTCCAGGACGTCTCACTCGACGTCAGCCGAGGTGACGTTCTCGGCTTGATCGGTGAGAACGGCGCCGGAAAGTCAACGCTGATCGGCGTTTTGACGGGAACGGTGCGTCCCGACGCCGGAAGCCTCGATGTCAACGGGACACACGTGGAACTCGGCGACTCGCGTACTCTCCGCGAACTCGGAATCTCCGTGGTGGTCCAGGAGCAGTCATTGGTCGATGCACTGCGGGTGTACGAGAACATCTATCTCGGACGTGAGGGCGAGATAGGTGGTTGGGGACCCGGCCGGCGTCGGAGAATGCGCGACGCCGCCCAGTCGCTACTCGACACACTCGGCATCGAGGGGCTGCGCGCCGACGCCGTTGTCGCCGAATTGACCTACCCGCAAAGGCAACTGGTCGAGATCGCACGTGCCTTCTCGCGGATCACCGACGCCACCGAAGCGCCGGTGATCCTGCTCGACGAGCCGACAAGCGCGTTGACCGAGACCGAGGTGGAAATCCTCTTCGCGTTGATCGAGGGGTGGCGCGATCGGGTGTCGTTCATCTTCGTCTCTCACATCCTGCAAGACGTCCTGCGGATCAGCACACGGCTACTCGTACTTCGCGACGGGCGGTCCATCGAAACGCTCTCCGCTGACGGCGTCACGGCGGAGCAACTGCACGAGTTGATGGTGGGTAGCGAACGCAGCGCGGACTACTACCGCGAAGGCGAACAGACCGGAGTGCTGTCGACGAAGCCGTTGATCGAACTCCGAGATGCAAGCAGCGCAGGCGAGTTCGAGTCCGTCGATCTTGTCGTCCGACCGGGCGAGGTAGTGGGACTGGCCGGAGTCATCGGTTCGGGGAAAGCGTCGGTGGCTGCAGCAGTCGCGGGTGCGGAGTCGTTGTCGGCGGGTTCGATTCACGTCGACGGTACTGCGCACGAGCACTGGTCGGTTCCCGCTGCCGTGGCAGCCGGAGTCTTGTACGTCCCGCCGGAGCGTGCCCAGGACTCCCTGTTCCGCAGCGCGTCGATCAGAAACAACATCTCGATCGGCTTCCTCGATCTCCTCCGCCACCCGTGGACGCGGCTACTGCGTTTACGGACCGAAAGGGAATGGACGACGCAGTTAGCCCGCGCGCTGCAGGTCAAGGCCCCGTCGTTGTCGACGCCCATCGGGGAACTCAGTGGCGGAAACCAACAGAAGGCGATCTTCGCTCGGTGGCAAGGTCGCGAATGCAAAGTGCTGGTCCTCAGCGATCCGACGCGTGGAATCGACGTCGGAACGCGAGAGGAGATCTACGGTTTGGTCCGGTCGATGGCTGCATCGGGGGTCGGCGTGCTGCTGTGCGCCGAATCCCTCGAAGAAGTGATCGGAATGTCCGACCGAATCGTGGTCATGAAGGACGGAGTCATCAGCGCAGAGCTGGCGGCCCCTGCAGAGCACAAGCCCGCCGAAGTCGACGTGATCAAGCACATGATGTGAGGAATGCAGTGACCCAGACACTCTCGAAGCAATCGCCGGCCAGCGATGCCGCAGCGCCGTCAGGCGCGCGCGGTCTGCTGAGTCGACTCGATCAGCACCGCAACATAGTTGTACCGACGGTTGCAGTGCTGGTCCTGATCATCTATTTCCAGTGGCGCACGGAAAGTTTCTTCACTGCGACGTCCGCGCAGAACATTCTCAACCAGATGGCTTTCCTGACCGTGCTCGCGCTCGCCGGCACGTTTGTCATTCTGATCGGTGGTATCGATCTTTCGGTGGCGGCGACGGCCACTCTCGCCGGAATTCTGATCGCCACGTGGATCGACAAGTTCGGCGGCCCGTTGGCGATAGTCATGGTGATCGCCGCCGGGGCGGTGGTCGGACTGGTCAACGGATTGATCACGACAATGCTCAAGGTTCCGTCGTTCCTGGTGACGCTGGGAATGATGTCCGTACTCGACGGCATTTCCAACACCGTCTCCAAAGGCGGTCCTGTTTCCTATAATTCGAATCTTCTCCAGAGCCTGGTGAACGAGTCGATGATCCCCAACGTCCCCAACGGGGCACTGATCGCAATCCTGCTGACCATCGGCGCGACAGTCCTGGCATTCGGTACGTCGTTCGGTCGCCACATGTATGCGGTGGGCGGCAACGAACGCGCCGCGGCACTCGTCGGTGTTCGCGTACGACGCACCAAACTTGCGGTCTTCGCGGTTGCCGGAGCCGTCGCCGCGATTGCCGGAATCATCTTCACCGGCCAGGCCAGCACCGGCGTCCCGATGGGTGCAGGCCCGAGCCTGCTCAATTCCATCGCAGCCGTGGTGGTGGGCGGCACCGCACTGTCCGGTGGCGTCGGCGGCCCACATCGAACGATCCTCGGTGCACTCGTGATCGTGTTGCTGAGCGCCGGAATGGACCTGACCTCGGTCGACCCCTACACACAACTCGTCATCAAGGGCATCGTGGTGATTGCCGCAGTTGCACTGACCATCGACCGACGCCGATACGGAGTGATCAAGTGACCACCAGAGCACGCACCACCGGAAGAGTTTCGGGCAAGGTCGCGTTCGTCACCGGCGCAGCACGCGGCCAGGGCCGGGCACATGCGATCCGCTTGGCCGAGGAAGGCGCAGACATCATCGCGCTCGACATCTGCGCCGATGTCGAAGGCGTTCCGTACTCGCTGGCAAGCGAAGCCGACCTCGCCGAGACCGTCCGGTCGGTCGAGGCGGTCGGCGGACGAATTCTGGCCGAGGTGGCCGATGTTCGCGACTTCACCGCGATCAAAGGTGTCCTCGGCCGCGGAGTCGACCAGTTCGGTCACGTCGACATCGTCTGTGCCAACGTCGGTATCAACATCCCATCACCTACACACGAACTCACCGAAAGCCAGTGGGGCACTGTCGTCGACATCGATCTCAGCGGCACGTGGCGAACCGCCAAGGCAGCAATCCCCTACCTGATCGAACAGGGCGTCGGGGGCGCGATCATCCTGACCAGCTCGGCGGCCGGGCTCAAGGGATACGGCAACATCGCGCACTACACAGCCGCGAAACACGGCGTCAACGGGTTGATGAAAACTCTCGCGCAGGAACTGGCTCCCCACCGAATCCGAGTGAACACCGTCAACCCCACCCAGGTCGACACTCCGATGATCATGAACGACGCCATGTACGAGTTGTTCTGTCCGGACATCGACGAGCCGACCCGGGAGGATTTCGCCCCGTTGTCGCAAGCGATGAATGCGCTGCCCATCCCGTGGGTCGAATCCGTCGACGTCAGCAATGCCGTGCTTTTCCTCGCGTCCGACGAAGCCAGGTACATCACCGGCGTCGCACTGCCCGTCGACGCAGGCGTACTCGTCAAATAGCTCTCCGATCACCCACGTACACAACAATTTCAGCAACAGGAGGATCCCCATGACCGGACGATTCGAAGGCAAGGTCGCATTCATCACGGGTGCTGCTCGCGGGCAAGGGCGTAATCACGCATTGCGGCTGGCGCAGGAGGGCGCGAACATCATCGCTCTCGACTCCGTCAAGGACAACGACACCGTGCCGTACCCCTTGGCCACGGAGGACGACCTTCAGGAAACAATCCGTCTCGTCGAAGAAGCAGGCGGCAAGATCATCTTCTCGCACGCCGACGTGCGCAACTTCGACTCGGTCAAGCTGGCCCTCGAAGCCGGGCTCGATCGCTTCGGCCACGTCGACATCGTCATCGCAAACGCGGGCATCCTCTCCTTCGGGAACGCGCACGAATTGGACGAGGAGAAGTGGGGCGAAATGATCGACGTCAACCTCAGCGGCGTGTGGCGCACCGTCAAGGCCGCGATCCCCCACATGATCGAACAGGGCACCGGCGGCGCGATCGTCCTCACCGCCTCCGTTGCCGGGCTGCGCGCGTACACGGGTGTCGGACACTATGTTTCGGCCAAGCACGGCGTCGTGGGATTGATGAAGACCCTCGCCCAGGAACTCGCTCCGCATCGCATTCGCGTCAATACCGTGAACCCGACGCAGGTCGACACCGAGATGGTGCAGAACCAGGCGATGTACAACCAATTCGTTCCCGGCACCGACAATCCGGGTCGCGACGACTTCGCCAAGGCCTCCGGCGACATGATCCTCTACCCGATCCCGTGGGTAGAAAACGACGACGTCACCAACGCCGTCAAATTCCTCGCCTCCGACGAAGCGCGTTACATCACCGGCGTCGCGTTGCCCGTGGACGGCGGCGTGCTGGTCATGTGAGTGACCGACCAGTTCAGGAGACTCTCGTGAACCGAGTGACGAAGATGCCACCTCAGCTCTGTGGAGGGACGAGCGTCGCAACCACCCACGAATGCCAGGTTCGACGTGCCAAACGCTCGCGAAACCGTGGATCGTATGCGGACGACCTCATCGACTTCGCAATCCTGTGGCGCCCGTGGAACGGCGCCGCTGCCGAGGACATCTTCGTCACCTTCGGCCTGTCGCCGCGGACGTATTACAATCGACTGCGATCAGCTCTGAGTGGGCCGGCCGGATCGGACCTGTGCACGGCACTGAAAATGGAACTCGCCCAGCTCGGCGCTGCCTGAACTCGTCGGCCATGCTTGAATCACTACACACCGCGTCGGAAATACTTCACGATCCCCGGGAACAAATCCGGGGAGACCGCCGTTGAACACCCTGTCGGCGTCCGAACAAGCCCCGGGCCCCACCCCTTTTGTCGCTGCGAGCGACCACCCGCCGAGAGGCGCCTGTGGGACGTCGACACCTGACTTTCACACCACACGACCAAGGCCGCCCGGTCACTGACGGGCGGCCTTGGTCGCTTTTTCGCAGGTCAAACCCCCGTTACCGACGCCTGGCCGCTCCCGTAGTCATTTTTCCGCCCAGAATCACGACGCCGTGATGGGTGCCCGCAGCCAACCAGTCCGGCAGGGTCTGCCCCTCTGCCTCGACGCTCACGCGCGCGTATCGGAACGATCCCGTCAGCCTTGCCGACGCGATCGCCAGACCTCCACCGGACTCCGGCTGCGCAAATCCCAACGCCCCGGCAATCGGCAGACGCGGCCCGAGCATCCGCGTATCCGAACGCACCCGCCATCCGTCGCCGGTTGCAGTGAATTTCTGCTGCACGTCTCCGTCGAACTCGGCCAGAACCTTGGGTAGTTGCCAGTGGACTCGCCCACCGTGCACCGACGGTTCCGAATCCACCGCGATGAAAGGGACCGCCATCCGCGGCATAGGCCCGATCCGTTTCCCTGGCGCATGCAAGACCGGACTGGCGAGGATCTCGCGATACGGGCCGACCGGCGAATCGAGGTAGTCCACCATCATGGCCACCGTCATCGGAATCGTTCGACCATCCGGGCCGAGCTCCCGCGCCGCCGACGTACTGCGGTGCCACCACAGTGTCGCGCGAACGCGAGCCGGCCACGGCGGCGGATCACTCACCGGCCAGTCGACGCGGTCACTTGTCGATTCAGGCACGCTCCACATCGGACACCTTCTCAGCTCGAATGGTCAGGGGAAGCCGCAAAGCGCCTGGTGCATGCGTCGGCACCACCGGATCGGACGGCAAAGTCGGATCGATACGTACGTATGGCTCGCCGGTCTTCGGCCGGGCGTCCGCGCCACCCTTGTTCGGCCACATCGCGCACGCTCGTTCCGCCTGCGCAGTGATGGTCAGGGAAGGATTCACTCCGAGATTTGCGCTCACCACCGAACCGTCCATGACGTGCAGTCCCTCATGACCGTATGCACGCAGATACGGATCGACGACGCCACTCGACGCGCTGTCACCGATCGCGCAGCCACCCAGAAAGTGTGCCGTCATCGGGATGTTCACGATCTCGGCGATGGAACCACCCGGGTCGCCGTCGATCTTCTCGGCGACCTTGCGAATGGCTTTATGACCCTGCGGAATCCACTGAGGAGGTGGATCGCCCGGTCCCGGTCTACTGGTGAGGGAGCGCCCGAATCGTTTGGTGTTCTTGGAAAGTTCGAGGGAGTTGTCGTCGGTCTGCATCACCAGCGCGATGACGGTTCGCTCGGACCAGTTCCGTACCGACAACGACCGCAAGAACGCTCCTGGGTGTCGGGCCGCGACCGCCAGAGTCTTCAGCACCCGGGGAGTTCGCCCACCGCCGTCACTCAGGACGGTCTGCAGAAGTCCTATTGCATTGCTGCCCTTGCCGTATCGCACCGGCTCGATGTGCGTGTGATCATCCGGGTGAAAGGACGACGTGATGGCTACGCCCTGCGTGAAGTTCCGTCGACGCGACTTCGACGTTGCGGCCAGTACGGCTTCGGAATTGGTACGTACGACGGTGCCGAGAGTATCCGACAGGCCCGGCAGGGCACCGGATTCCTTCATACCGAGCAGCAGCCTCGCCGTTCCGTACGTTCCGGCGGCAACCACCACCTGATCGGCGGTGAACCGAACTTCTCGCCGGCGGACGCCGTCCGTTCGCCTCGCGAGCAGGCTGTAACCACCGCTTGCCGCCGGCCGAAGGTCGGTGACGGTCGTGAGCGGATGAACCCTGGCGCCCGCTTGCTCGGCGAGATGGAGGTAGTTCTTGACCAGCGTGTTCTTCGCACCGACTCGGCAACCGGTCATACATCCCCCGCATTCCGTGCAACCTGTGCGTTCGGGTCCTTTTCCGCCGAAGAACGGGTCCGGCACGGAAACTCCTGCCTCCCCGAAGAAAACCCCGACGGGGGTGGACGTGAAGGTCTCCCCCACGCCCATCTCTTCGGCTACGTCCTTCATCACCGCATCGGCAGGAGTGAAGGACGGATTGGTGCGAACACCCAACATCCGTTTGGCCTGGTCGTAGTACGGCGCCAGTTCGTCGTGCCAGTCAGTGATGTGCGCCCACTGACGGTCTTCGAAGAACCGATTGGGTGGCTGATACAACGTGTTGGCGTAGTTCAACGACCCACCTCCGACGCCGGCCCCCGCCATCACGAGCACATCCGGAAGAAGATGGATGCGCTGAACCCCATAACATCCGATCCACGGCGCCCACAGGTACTTTCGAAGTCTCCAACTGGTTTCAGGCAACTCGTCGTCGGCAAACCGTCGACCGGCTTCGAGCACCCCGACGCGGTAGCCCTTCTCCGTCAGGCGAAGAGCGGCGACACTGCCACCGAATCCCGAACCGATAACCACCACGTCGTAGTGCGTCGCGGTCATGCCTCGACGCTTTCGATCTTGCGAGCGGAGTAGTTCTCCCGATCGAAATGCTCCAGCAGCGAACGGAATTTGAAAGTGAACGTCGGCCACTGCACCGAGTTGCGCCCCTCCGGATCGATGTACCAACTCGAGCATCCGCCCTTGTTCCACACCGTGTGCTGCAACTCGTGCTGAATTCCCTTGTTGTAGTGCACCTGCACCGTCTCGTTCACGTCGAGGGCATCGATCCGCTCTCGCTTCATGGTGTTCAAGGCGTCGTTGACGTACTCGGCCTGGGACTCGAGCATGTACACGATCGAACTGTGTCCGAGGTTGGTGTTCGGACCGTACATGAGGAACAGATTCGGGAACCCGCTGACCGCAGTACCCTTGTACGCGTTGGGACTACCGTTCCAATGTGCGGCCAGCGTCTCGCCACGTTTTCCGGTGATCAGATGCGCAACAGGCGGTTCCGTCGGCGTGAACCCCGTGGCGAAGATGATGGTGTCGACCTTGTGCTCGACTCCGCGTCCGTCGACCACTCCGTTTTCGGTGACCGAGACGAGCCCACTGTCGACCAGACTCACGTCCGCGCGGTCAAGGGTGCGCAACCAGTCGTTGGACAGAAGCATGCGCTTGCAACCGATCGTGAAATCGGGAGTCAGTTTCCGGCGCAACTCCGGATCTTTCACCTGTCTGCGCAGATGAAGGCGCGCGGCCGCCTCGAAGGCAGGCAGCACCCACGTCGCGTGCGACATCGCGGCACCGAGTAGCTCGCGGAAGCCGTAAACCCACCCTCGAATCACCTTCTGTGTAACGGGAATCCGCGAGTACACGGCCTTCTGTGCAGCAGGCAGGGTGCGATCCATCCGAGGGATCACCCAGGCCGGAGTTCGCTGGAACACGGTGACATGGGCAGCAGGGTCGGCAATTTCGGGAACGAACTGAACCGCCGACGCTCCCGTTCCGATCACGGCTACGCGCTCACCACGCAGTTCGTGTTCGTGGTTCCACGTCGCCGAATGGAAAGTGGTCCCGGAGAATTGGTCGAGACCGGGAAAATCCGGGATCTTGGGCGTCGACAACGCTCCGGTCGCGGCGACCAGAGCTTTGGCCGTCAACGACCCTCGAGATGTCCGAATACGCCACAGCGCCGCATCCTCATCCCACACAGCAGCTTCGAGTTCGCAGTTCAGGACTACGCGTTCCACGATGCCGGTGTCTGCGGCTACCTTCTTCAGATAGTTGTATATCTCGGGTTGACGAGCAAAGGTATGACTCCAATCGGCGCTCGGCGCAAAAGAATACGAGTACAACGCCGTCGGCACGTCACAGGCACAGCCTGGATAGGTGTTGTCGCGCCAAGTGCCGCCGATGTCAGCTCCACGCTCGATCAACACGACGTCTGCAGCGCGATTGTCGCGAAGCATTCTGGCCGCCAAGCCCATACCGGCAAATCCGGCACCGACGATCAGCGTTTCGACATGTTCGGGAAGCTTCACTTCTTCTCCACTCGGGATTGCCAGGCCGGCAACAGTCGCGCTCTGAGCGCGTCGTCGGCTTCGGATGTACGAAACAGGGCTGAGACGGCAAGCCCACGAACGAGTTCGATGGTGAGTTCGACCGACTCGGAATCGAACCGATCACCGAACAACTCGGCGCTGCCGAACTCGAGCGCCTCACTCACCTTGCGTTCGAGGGGCACCGTCGCCGCATGCAGAACGGGATCGGTCCGCGCCGCGACCCACAATTCGAGGGCGGCATAGAACAGCGGCCCGGAGAACGCGTCCGACAGGACCTCGAGGCCTCGACCACGATCCACTTCAGCGGTGAGGATTTCTTCCAGCCGCTTGTCGACCAGATACTCGACGGCCGCGACGACCAGCGATTCCTTGGTCGGAAAATGATGCAGTTGCGTACCCCGCGAGACGCCTGCGCGGCGGGCGATCTCTTGCGTGCTGGTCCGCGCGTAGCCCAGCTCGACCAACGATTCGACGGCGGCGTCGAGGAGGCGCCCACGCATCGCCGCTGTACGTTCGGCCTGGGTACGGCTTACTTTCGCATCGGAAGTGGTCTCGGTCACAAGACAACTGTAGAGCGGAAACGTAAAACAGTCCAGGCTGACTTCAAATCTTGACACGTAACATACCGGTCAGTCAGCTCTGCCTGATAACGTCCTCGCATCGAGCGGAGGGAAACAATCGCTATGCCAGAGCAAACAGCATTTCCACACCGCCGTGTCGGGTTGGTGGAAGACCACGAGTCGGTAGCAATCGGCGTGTCCGTGATGCTCGAGGACGAGCCGGACCTCGAATTGGTGTGCATCGCGACCACTGTGTCCGAGATGCTCGCTCAGAACGTCGCCTTGGATCTGGCAATCCTCGACCTCCGGCTGGCCGACGGTTCATCGCCCAAGAGCAATGTCGAGCAACTGCGGGCCGCCGGGCTCGAGACATTGATCTTCACCGGGGCGGAAAACCCGTACCTCGTTCGCTCGGCCGCCCGTGCCGGCGTACTGGGTGTTGTACGCAAGTCCGAACCGACTGCCGTCGTGGTTGATGCGATACGCGCCGCCGCGTCGGGAAGGCAGGTGGTGACGACAGAGTGGGCTGCCGCAATCGACGGGGATCCAGGTCTCGACGAAGTGGGTCTGAGCCCTCGACAACTCGAGGTCCTCGAACTTTACGCATCCGGAGAGAAGGCGGATCGAGTTGCGCGACTCACCGGTTTGGCGCCGCAGACGGTTAACGACTACCTCCAGCGCATCAGGCAGAAATATGCGGCTGTCGGACGACCCGCACCGACAAAAACGGATTTGTACAAACGCGCGGTCGAAGACGGGGTGTTACCAATTCCTGAACGGCCTACTTCCGGAAAAAAGCTGACTTTGACTAACAATGAGGTTCGGCAA
>NZ_LVCT01000076.1:0-390 GCF_001647205.1 Rhodococcus sp. EPR-134 | reverse complement strand
AAGACGGCACTGTCGGGGGTCTGTCATTCCGCTACAGAGAAGTAAGGACGAAACTCATGACAGTCACTGTGGAAAACTGCATGGCACAGGATCCCGTCGGACCGCACCTTTCGGAGCGCGAAATCGAGGTTCTCAGGGAATGGCTACTGAGTGATTCGAAGTCACGCGTTGCTCAAAACCTCTACATCAGCGTGGGAACGGTGGGGACCCACCTGTCGCGGATTCGCGAGAAGTATGCCGACGTTGGAAGGAACGCACCGACGAAATGCGAATTACTCGTGCGAGCGATACAAGATCAGATAGTGACGATCGACGAACTCTGATCGACAGAGTTGCTTTCGACAAAACAGCCAGTGCTTCTGACGAAATTCTGAGGCTCTTCGGCCGTTT
>NZ_LVCT01000075.1:0-2583 GCF_001647205.1 Rhodococcus sp. EPR-134 | reverse complement strand
TGGTCGCGACTTTCGGTAGTGGGCTGGCGCTGGGAGCATCGACGTTCCACGCCGACACCCGATGGGTGAAACGAACTGCGAGCGCAAATGCGGTTCTCTACGTCGTGGTCATCCTCCTGTGGTGGCCGGCGTGGAATGGTGACCACGTCACAGATTTCACCTTGTGGATTTCCAATTTCCCCGGCGTCGCCAGCCTTGCTGCCGCTGCAGCTTGGCGACCGGCCGCTGCCGTCGTGCACCTTTTCGTAGTGGCAGCACTCGCACAGTTGACCAATCACATAATCCGGACGAGTCCCACGACGCACCTGTTGGTTCCCGACCTCGCCTTCGCCTGGACATTCTGCGCGGTTTTCGTAGCAGCGGCCGTCATGGCCTTGCGAACCGGACGAGTACTGGATGCGACCATCGCCACCACTCATGCCGCTGCCGCCGGCGCCGCCGCGGCCGACGCCAAATCCGTCGAACGCGAGAGATTCGACGCACTCATCCACGACACCGTGATGTCGACTCTGCTCGCTGCTTCGAGAAACGATGCCGATCCCTCGGTCGTCGCTCAGGCGCGAAGGACGGTGGCAAGACTCGACGAACTGCGCTCCGGAACCGACCACGAGACGAGTTTCGACTTCGACGGAATCCTCGCTCAGTTACGTTCAGCCGCTTCGGAAGTGGACGAAAACATCACGTTCGAGACCGCCCTCTCCGACGGGTCTGATCCGAGCGGATACGCACCCGACTCGATTCGTGCGATGGCCGGTGCGATGGCCGAGGCACTGCGCAACAGCGTCAAACACGCCGGAAGCAGTGCACGGCGTTCGGTCACGGTCACGGCAACCGCCACCCACCTCGAAGTAGTCGTCACCGACGACGGCGTCGGCTTCGATCCGAGCTCCGTCGAGACGCATCGCCTCGGAATCACTGTCAGCATCCGCGGCAGAATGCGTCAACTCGACGGCGGATCGGCAACCATTCGATCGTCACCCGGCCGCGGCACTTCGGTGACTCTGACGTTGAGCTTGCCCGTAGCGGTGATGACATGACCAGGCCGGACGGACGAGATGTCCGCGATCTTCTCGGCATGCACAGCCGTGCTGCTCGATTCATGGCTGCATGCTTCGCGCTCACCTGCGTGATCTCGGTCGCCTACACATCCTCCGACGTCCGCGCAGTCTGGCCGATGATCTTGGCAATTATCGTGTGCTCGACTGCGGCTTTCACACTCGTACTGAGCAGAGGCGACCCGATGCCGCTGGGGCAGAGCGTTCTGGTGTCTCTGACCGGCGCCGTCACGAGCGGCCTGGTGTTGTCAGTGGTTCCAGTCCCCGTCAACGACATGACTCAACTCTGGATGTTCGGGATGTCGACGGCAGTCTTCACCTTCATGTGCGTTCGTGGGCGTACAGCACTCGCGTGGCTCGGGCTTGGACTCATGGTGTTGGTGACCGCCATCTGGTCCTCCACCACCGGCCAGGGGGCCATGTACGGAGTGTCGTTGACGGTCATCAACGCGGGCCCTGTTCTGATGTCGACCTTCTTCGCATACACCATCCGTCCTCAAGCCAGGGTTATCTACGAACTTCGTGAGCAGTCCACCCAACGAATTGCCTCCGCATCCGCCAGTGCTGCGATTCTCGAGGAACGCGACGCGCAACTCGACAGGCTCGATGTCCTTGCACGCCCGCTCCTCGAACGGGTCGCTTCCGGGGTTCCACTGACAACCACCGAGCGGCAAGAATGCGAACTCCTCGAGGCGCAACTCCGAGATTCGCTGAGGGCGACAGGCTTACAACAAACAGATGTCATCGATGCTGTGCGTGCCGCTCGAAACCGCGGCGTCGAAGTGGTCCTGCTCGACGACCATGGAATGGATGGCGCGAACCCCGACGTGCGCGACCGAATCCACTCGAGCATCGTCCGGGAACTCACCGCGATCACGCGAGGAAAAGTGACCATACGGATCCTTCCACCTCGGCGTACCGCTATGGCCACGATGCTGGTCGACACTGAAGACGTTCGACGAATCGAGTTCGATCACAACGGAATGCAGCTGCTACGGCAGGGGGACCGGGGAGAGCTCGGCACCTCGTCCATGTCCGTCGATTCGACTACAGACAGCGCCGCCGAACCCGAATAGCTTTCGAGGAGAGTGAGATTCACCGGGTCGATCACCAGGAGAAATGAATGATCTTCGAACTTCGTCCAGCGCATGTCGCGCGTGCCCTCGCCGCACTGTGTGCCCTTCCGATTCTGTGGACCTTCGCAGTAGAGGGAATCACCACGACAACGGAATACGACTACAGCACGGGCGAAGTGTCCTCGTCGAGCGACCTGGGCTCTCAGAGCGGAAGCGTCGCGATCTGGATCGTCCTCGCGATCGCATTTGCCGCCGGTGCATGGTATCTGGAGAAGCAGCGCATCGGTTGGCCGGCCGCGGCGCACGAGCAGCTGGTCAAACTGCAGCTGGCATCACCCAACCGAGAAGAGTAAAGGTCCCTACCGCTTCCGATCGCCGGCGCGGAGAAGATTACTGGGAACCGTATGGCCCACTATCTCCTCTGCAACGGCAGCGGCACGAATGCTCGCATC
>NZ_LVCT01000074.1:0-3768 GCF_001647205.1 Rhodococcus sp. EPR-134 | reverse complement strand
CCACCGAGACCTCCGGTGGACGCGTCGAGGTTTCGAACACCGTGCTGCACAGCCGCAAACGCGCACGCAAGACCAGCGCCACGCGTGTTGTGGAAGTGCGCACCCAAGCCGAAGTCACCTACTCTTTCGCCCACAGCGTCGATCAATCGTCCGACACGTCCCGGCGTGGCAGTGCCGATGGTATCTGCGATCGAGAACTGATCAGCACCGAACTCCTTGGCCTGCTCCGCAATCCGCAGAACACGATCCGGGTCGGTTGGACCGTCGAACGGACAGTCCCAGGCTGTGGCCACGATGACCTCCACCCGTCCTCCGGCGTCGTGGACGATCCTGACGACCTCTCCGATACGTTCGGTCGCTTGCTCCGTCGTCGACCGAGTGTTGGCCTCGCTGTGGCCATTCGATGCCGACACAACATATTCGACGGTTTTCATTCCTGCGGCGACGGCCCGTTTCGCTCCACCGATTCCGGCGACCAATGCCGAGAACTCGATGCCGGGCCACTGGTGCAGTTCTGCTGCCAACAATTCCGCGTCGGCCAACGCCGGCACAGCGCGCGGTGAGACGAACGACGTCGCCTCGATACGCGAAACACCCGTCGCAGCCAGAGCGTCGACAAGACGAAGTTTCTCCGCCAGCGACACCGGGTCTTCGATCTGCAACCCGTCCCGTGGTCCGACTTCACGAATACTGACTGCTGGAATACCCACGCCAGGTACCGACATGTCAGATCACGCCCTTCATCTTCAGTTCTGCCTGCTCGCCGTCCGAGAGTCCGAGGAGCCCGCCCCACACCGAGGAGTTGTCGTGACCCGGCGCCGACGCTCCCGCGTTGCGCACGGATCCGGGTGTCTCACTGAAGGTAGGCACGACGCCCAGGCCGAGGACGTTTTCACCGATCCGCTCGTCGTAGTGGTCGACGAGCATCCCCCGCTCGATCAGCTGCGGATCCTTGACGACATCTTCAACCGTATTGATCGGCCCGGCAACAACTCCCACTTCGGTGAGGCGTTCCACCAGGCTGGTGGGATCTTGGAGCGCGACCCAGGCACTGATCAGTTCGTCGAGCTCGTCCTGATGTTTGCCACGCGCAACATGATTGGAGAAGCGGTCGTCATGCGCTAGTTCCGGTCGCCCCATGATGGTGCACAGACGCACGAAGAGCGTGTCCTGATTGGCTGCGATCACCACCCAGTTTCCTTCAGAGGTCTGATAGATGTTGGACGGCGCAATACCCTCCAATCTCGTTCCCGAGGGCTGCCGGATGATCCCGCCCCGATCGTAATCCGGGATCGTGGATTCCTGCACCGCCAGACAGGATTCCGTGAGGGCAACGTCGACCACCTGACCATGGCCGGTCCGCTCTCGTGAGAGCAACGCCGCCAGCACTCCCTGAACGGCGAACATCCCGCCGAGAGAATCTCCGAGCGAAAGGGCAATACGCGGAGGCGCCTGCCCTGGATAACCGTTCAGATGCCGAAATCCGCTGACCGCTTCGGCAACCGAGGCGTAGCCGGCGCTCTTGGCTTGCGGTCCGCTCTGCCCGTAACCGGATACCCTGGCCAACACCAACTTCGGATTGCGCGCACTGAGAACGTCGAATCCCAGGCCCCACTTCTCGAGGGTGCCCGGCCGGAAGTTCTCGACCACCACATCGGCATGTTCGATCAGATTCAGAAACAGGTCTCGTCCCGCGTCGACGCGAAGGTCCAACGTCACACACCGCTTGTTGCGGGCGTGAACCGTCCAGAAGAATCGATGACCGTCCTGCTCGGCCTGACCCCAGGTACGAAGCGGGTCCGGGCGGTCCGGCGATTCGATCTTGATCACGTCGGCGCCCATGTCGCCGAGCAGTTTCCCGGCGAAGGGCCCGGCGATCAAGGTTCCGAGTTCAATCACCCGATATCCGTCCAGGGGCCCGGTGGGCGCACCTTCCGACACAGCTGCCTCCTCTGGGAACTTTTCTCCCCTTGAAGGCTACGTCACCACCCGATATCGCAACATCATGTCGTGGTCTTCGTGATCGAGCATGTGGCAGTGCCAGACGTACCCCTGCAGGTCCCCCATGCCGACTTCTCCGTGTGCCGAGTGGTCTGCCATGGAACCTCTCGCGAAAGTTGCATCCGGATCGAAGCCCAACTCGTCGGCCGTCGGAAAGCGCACGATCACGCGGGTAATCGAGTTGGCATCCACGATGACAGTGTCTTTCTCCCCCGTTTCCCAAACTTCGGGAGGCCGCAGCGGGGAGGTCACGAATTCCTCTGCCGACGGCGTCCACCGGACCCCCAGATCAGGTACCGGGTACCGCTGCATGAGCGCTGCAGTGTCGATGTTCTGGCGCCCCACAACGCGGAACGCCACCAGGTGCAGATGAATCGGATGTGGTTCCGTGGTGATGTTGATCAGATTCCATTGCTCGACGGCTCCCTGACGTGGCAGTTCGATATCCGAATCGGTGAACCTCAAATTGTTGAGCGACATAGTGATCGACGGGTAATCCGAGGGACGCGACAGCTGCATGATCGTGAGATTTCGCACCACATCCGGGGACGCCGGTTCGGCAGCAACGGAATTCAGCTGCTGCGGGATCGAGCCGGTGAATCCCTTTGCGTTGCCCACGTCGAACCGACAGAAGACCGGCATCACCTGCGTGCCGCGTTGCGCCACCGCAAGGGGTACCGGTTCGTCGTTGCGCAATTCCACCGTCGTGCCCGGCTCGAGCATACTGAAGTCGACAAGCAGATCAGCGCGCTCACCCGGACTCAACCGAACGTGATCCGTCGGCGCCGGGGCGGCCAGTAAACCGCCTTCGGACCCGATCACCCAGAACCGCATACGATTTGCGAAATGCAGATTCCACACCGAATAGGTTGCGGCGTTGAGCAGTCGCAATCGATACAGGCCGCGGGCAACCTCCACTTTCGGCCACACGACGCCGTTCACCACGCCAACGTCACCGGGGGTCGCCGGATCCCATGAACCTTGCGGAGTGAGCCACGTGGAACGGACACTCTGTTGACCGTCGGAGGTGAAGACCTTGTCCTGCAGAATCATCGGAAGCTCGAATTCGCCGGACGGCAAGCCGAGAGAATTCCCGGTGGTGCCTGTATCTGCGTCGTCACGGAGAAAATACATCCCGACCAGCCCGGCGTAGACGTTGAGGCGCGTCATTCCCATGGCGTGATCGTGATACCAAAGATTGCCGGCGGCACGACCATTCGTGTACTCGTGAACCAAACCTTCGCCCGGACGCTGAATCAGCTCCGGATGCCCGTCGAACTGCGGTGCAGTAACTCCTCCGTGCAGGTGAAGCGAGGTGGGGACCTGTGTGCGGTCGAGGTCGCTGACGCCGTGCAGACCCGGATCGACATCCGCGGCAAGCGGATACGCAGAAATGTCATTGGCATATCGGACTGTGACGAGCTGATCGACGTGAGCTTCGATGGTGGGGCCCAGATAATCCATTCCGCCGTAACCCAGCGACGGCGACGACGGTAGGTCCGGATGGAATCGGTGCATCGACGATGCCGCACGAAGCTCCAGGTTGCCACCCGAAATGCCCGGCAGGACAGGAAGGGTCTCCCGAAACGGTTCCAGACGGGGCGACGGAAGTTGGAACGGGCGCAGTGGATCGACATCAGGTGGTCGAGCCGTCGCTGATCCAGCGGACAACGCGCTCAGACCGGCCAGCAGGCCAAGCCCTTGAACAAACGATCGGCGACGGATCTTGTGTGACTCGTCCACTCACGGCCCCCTCACGCTGACGGC
>NZ_LVCT01000073.1:0-7194 GCF_001647205.1 Rhodococcus sp. EPR-134 | reverse complement strand
GTCGCCGTACTCGACGACCTCCTCCGTCCCGGCGAAACACGTTTGCGGACAACGGATGCACTCTTGCAGCTTTGCGAGAAGCCGAAGATTCGAATATGCCCTTGACTCGAACGCATGTTCGAGTATGATTTGGGGAGGGGATCGGGGGATTCAATGAGTGTCTTGTTGTCGGACGTGGTGTCTGGTTCTGCGGTGGGGTTACGCGGACGTCTGTGGCGGTTGTCTGCTGCCGAGTTGCGCGCTGCTGCTGTCGAAGCGAGTGCGGAGATTCTGCGTCTCGAGGCTGTGCGGGTGGCGGTGGTGGACGAGTTGTCGTTGCGCCCGGATGATCAGGTGATTGCGAGCCGCGGGGTGGGTGCGTGGTTGGCGGCTAACACGATGCTGCAGGTTCGGGACGGGAAGAAGATCGCCGCGTTGGGTGCTGCTTTGCGGCCGTTTCCGGCGGTGGCGGCTCGGTTCGATGGCGGGGATTGCTCGTTCGATCATGCCGTGTTGATCGTGGCGTTCTGTGAATCACCACCGAAGGGCATGCCGGAGGAGGCGCTCCCTCGCTGTATCGACCTACTGCTTGCGGCTGCGTCGGGCGTGGAAGCGACGACCACGAAAGTGCGGAACGTGATCGCGACCTTGGAGCGAATCTTCGAATCCGATGAGATCCCGCCCGCCGAAGACGTCGACCGGAATGAGCTGCGGATCGCGTCGACATTGAACGGTCGAGTGGTGGTGCGCGGCGATTTCGACGCCCTCACCGGTGAAATGTTGCTGTCGGCCCTGTCGAATCTGACGATGCCCACCCCAGCACCCGATGGAACCCCGGATTCTCGGTCCGCAGCGAAGCGGACCGCGGACGGGTTCACCGAACTGATCCGCCGTTATCTCGATTGCGCCAAAACCGGTTTCGATGGTGGGCAACGCCCGCACGTGAACGTGCACATCAACGCACGGGATCTGGCCGAGCACCGAGACTGCGCCGCCTCTTCTGATGGTGAAGAGTCTGCGTCGGATCTTGATGTCGGGCACATGCCCTGGCTCGGGCCACTGTCCGTATCGCAGACCAGACTCCTCGGGTGTGACTGCTTCCTCTCCACTGTTCTGCTCGACGATCACGGCGCACCGCTCGATGCGCAACCAGGAAAGAGGTTGGTCACCGCCGAACAACGCGTGGCGTTGATCGCCCGAGACAAGGGCTGCGCCTTCCCCGGCTGCACATGCGTACCCGCCTGGACCGATGCGCACCACATTAAGCACTGGGCCAACGGTGGCCCGACGGTGATGAACAACCTGGTCCTGCTGTGCCGTTCACATCACCGACTGATGCACCGCAAATCCGGGTTCGTCGGGAAATGGGAAATCCGAATAGGAGTCGACAACAAACCCTGGTTCATCCCGCCGCCCTCGATCGACCCCGGGCAGCAACCGCGCCCGGCGAACACCACATTCAAAACCTGAGAACGAACCTCAGGCACAACAGAACACGGCCGAGCACCGCATCGAAGGGATCCCCCCGATGCGGTGCCACAGACCGTGGCGAACCCGTCAGACGGCCTGCGCAACCTTGGCGGCTCGCGGGAATCGCTCCCGAATCTCCGCTGGCGTGACAACTCTCGGGTCCAGGGGTTGCTCGTCACGCAGGTGGCGCTCCAACACCTTGCCCGTCATCGGCGCAATGACTTTCAGAGCAGTGGTCATGTTCTTCGGTGAACTACCCAACCGGACTGCCGTTCGCACCGCGGGCGCAATTGCTCTGTCCAACAACGCTGGCTGATCGAACCCACCCATGGTTCGCATCCAGCCGGGCAAAGTCGCGATAGTGGCCGGCGCGACCAATCGGCTGAATGTCGCGAACTTCGTCTTCCCCTGCGCTCTCGGTGTTCTCAACAAGTAGTGCATCGCCCGGTTGGCACGCTCGGAGGTACACAATCTGGGCCTGACTTCAGCGAAGTACTCACGTACCTCTTCTCGGGAGCGTGGAACGTCGGAGGTCTTGCATGTCTGTAGTTCGGCAGCGATCACGCATTCTTCCCAGTACCGCTGCTCTTCGACAGCTGAAAGCGGGCCCGGCCCATACATCTCGTAGCACTTGAGCACCGAATGCCAACCCGTCACGTGGATCCAGAGCTGTGACGCCGGATTGTTTGCGCTGTAACGAGTTCCGGTGATCGGTTCAATGCCCGTGGCCTGAGCATGAACTGTCATGAGGTGGTCGGACAAGGCCAATGCCGTCCGCCCGTCGGCAGTGGCGACGGTCAGGAAGTACGCCAAGGTTCGGTCGAGTCGCCCGGCCGGATCGCTGTAAATCCCGCTCATGTCTGCCACTGCGGCAGCCAAGAAGGGGTCGAAGTGCTCGAGCACCACCGACCGCTGGAACCCGATCAGCGCTGTCGGCGCGGCCCAGATCTTCCAACTGGGTGATCCTGGGCCGAAGAAGCCGTAATCCTCACGCGGTCGATTCATCGTCAGTTCAGACATTTCATTCCTCCCCGTTCGTTGACCCTGCACCGTTCATTTCGTAGGCACCAGACAAGGCGACTACTTGCTGCCAGACGTATTCGAATCGCTCCGCCGCGAACGTGGGGCGCCGAATAGATGCGAGTGCCAACCGTTGCTGATCTTCACTGGCGCTGGGTTTTCCGTACAACTCCACCGCTGCAGCACTGAAGTCGCGGACCAGGACATCGAAGATCTGATCCAGCACCCCACCGTTCCGCTGCTCCTCATCCAATCCCAAGATCTCGGCTTGTTCGAGGATCAACTGGCCGTAGACGACGAGGGTGAAGAGTTCGGTGATCGCAAGGCCGAAGTCCAAGTCGACCTGCTGCGCCGCATCCGGTGCAGCTTCGGCTAGAAGGGTCACGAGCGCTTCTGCCTGCTCCACGAACAGTGCAACGTTGGGAACATCCGCAAACTTCGCGTACACCGCTCGCCAGTCGTCGAATCGAACTTTCGACAACCCCCGTGCCGGACCCTGACGGAACAGGAACTCGTCGTCGGCTGCGTCGTTGCGCGTCGGAATCGCCGGAAACGACTCGGGGGCAAAGAGGTACGCCGGCATGAACTTGGCGATCAGGGCGAGATTGACGGCGACGGTCCCCTCGAGCTTGGGCAGCCCGTCGACATCCATCTTGGCCACCGCGAGGTAGCTGTCCTTCTCGAAGCCCTTTGCCGCAGCGATGTCGGAGAGCAGTCCGATCACCTTCTGTGCCTCGGTTGTCACCTTCATCTTGGTGACAGGATTGAACAAGAGGTAGCGGCGGTCCTCGGGCGATGCGGTGCGGAAGTAGTCCACCGCACGATCCGAGAAGAGCCTCATCGCCAGCAGGCGCGCGTACGCGTCGACGAATTCACGTTGTACGTGTGGGAACGCCGTGACGGGATTGCCGAACAGGATTCGATTGTGCGCGTGGGTAATCGTCTCGTACAAGGCATGAGTCGACATACCGATTCCGCCGAAACACAGGTTGAATTTTCCGATGTTCACGGTGTTGAGTGCGGCACTGAATGCTGCCTCGCCGGTATGCAGGATATCCTCTGCCGCAACGGGATAGTCGACGAGTGAGAACTCCGCTACGTACATCTGCGCCGGAACGATGTTCTTCACCACGGTGAATGCCGGATGGTCCGAGTCGGCGTAGAAGAAGACGTACTGATCAGTGCCCTCCACTCCGTCGACACGGCCGAAGACAGAGACCGTGTTGGCGCAGTTGCCATTTCCGATGTAGTACTTCGAACCGCTGGCCAGGTACCCGCCGCTGCCGTTGGGTGTCAAGACCATGTCCGTGGAGTAGACGTCCGCGCCATGCTCTTTCTCGGACAGTCCGAATGCCGCAACGCCTCCGGAAGCCAAAGCGGAAGCTGCTCGCGCCCTTGCCGTCTCGTTGTCGCTCTGCCACACCGGCCCGAGACCGAGGATGGTCACCTGCCACGGGTACCAGTAGTTGAGTCCGTAGAAGCCGAGGATCTCGGACAGCGCGGCGATACGACTGGTATCCCAGCGCTTGTCAGAGTCGCCACCACTGTCGCGGGCGGGCGTCAGAAATGTGGCGAACAGACCTTCCTTCGCCGCGAAATCGAGGAAATCGGAGTAGAAGATCTTGTCGTGATAGTCGGCCAGGAGTCGGTTCTTTCCACGCGCCTCGAACCAGTCGACGGTCGCGCCCAGCAGTCTCCGCGTGGTCGCGTCGAACTCCGGCCGATCGTACGTGGAGGGATGGAGCAGCAGATCATTCGGCACTAAAGAGGTCGACGCTGTCATAGCGGTTGTTCTCCTCGAGATCTCGGCAGAGGCGCCTCACTGAGCACCATTCGAATACAACGCCACCGTAACAATTGCAGACGATGAATACAACGGTTGCGCATTATTCACAAAGAAGTGGCAGGCAGATTAGGGTGAGACCGGAGGTGATGCACACGATGACCAGGTCACAAGCTGACGCAACGGATACACCGCGGCGCAAGTACGCCCCTCGCATGGCGCCGGAGCAACGTCGCGAGCAGCTCCTCGACGCAGCATTCGAGGTCACCGGCCGCGTTGGCCTGCACAACCTCAGCATGGAATCCGTCGCTGCCGAAGCCGGTGTCGGCAAGCCCGTCCTCTACACGATTTTCGATACCAGGACCGATCTCGTCGCTGCACTGCTGCGCCGCGAGCACGAGCGAGCCATCGCTCAGGTACTCGAAACCATGCCGACAGATCTGAGCGAACTCGGCCCAGCGGCGTCGTACACCGGGACCGTTGGCGCCTTCGTCGACGCCGTACTGGAGAACCCGACGCGCTGGCGCCTGATTCTGACGTCTGTCGAGAACGCCCCCAGCGAGTATCACGGCTTGTTGAAGCTCTCTCGCGGAGCTGTCTTCGCCCGCGCCGAAGAACTGGCCCGCGCCGGGATTGCCCTCGAGTCGAAGCTCGAAGGCCTTGATCCGGTTCTCCTCGCACACACCATGATGTCGTTCGCCGAAATGCTCGGACGACTGGCCGTCAGTGATCCCGAAACCTATACCCGAGAACGACTTTCCAGTTTTGCCGTGGCTCTCGCACAATCGGTCGGGCGTTAGCGGCCGACTGAAACCTGTCGGTCGGATCTGCTTCAATACACGCATGACATCACCATCGATCGAACCGCTACAGCTTTTCGAAACGTCTCCGGGCAACTGGTCACTGATGCTCACCGACCAGCATTTCGGCAAGGTGGCATCGATATTCGAGCAGGTAGAGGGTTTCGAAGGCTCCGGTTACGACTGGGCGTCGGTCGCCCACGCAGTGGTAGGCCGCGATGCACCGCATCTGGAGGGCCGCTTCGGCACCGATCCCGAAGCGGGCATGTTTGTTGCGTACGGCAGCGACAACGGAGCTCTCGGTGAGCTCGGAGCGCTACTCGCCAAAGCGTATTCGGATGCCGAGTACCTCGGTGGCCTGGTCGCCATTTCCGAACTCGACTAGAGCGCCTGTCGAAACGACACCGGCCCCACACCTAGGTGCGGGGCCGGTACCGAACGAAAGATCTAGCCGACCAACAGCTCGGCAATCTGAATCGTGTTGAGCGCGGCACCCTTACGCAGGTTGTCGCCCGAAACGAAGAGCGCGAGTCCGCGTCCCTCCGGGACACCCGGATCCTGACGGATACGACCGACCAGCGACGCGTTGCCACCGGCAGCGGCCAGCGGCGTCGGAACCTCGACCAGCTCGACGCCCGGAGCGTCGGCGAGGATCTCCTTGGCGCGAGCAACCGAGAGCGGGTTGGCGAACTCTGCGTTGATCGCGAGCGAGTGCCCGGTCACGACGGGAACGCGCACGCACGTACCCGAAACCAACAGATCGGGAAGTCCGAGGATCTTGCGGCTCTCGTTGCGGAGCTTCTGATCCTCGTCGGTCTCGCCGCTTCCGTCGTCGACCAGCGAACCTGCCAGCGGCAGGACGTTGAACGCGATGGGGGCGACGTAGTTGTTCGGGGCCGGGAAGTCGACGGCACTGCCGTCGTGAACCAGCTTCTCCGCGTCTCCGACTACGGCGCGCACCTGGCCGAGGAGTTCCTCGACGCCGGCGATGCCGCTACCGGACACGGCCTGGTAGCTGGAGACGATCAGACGCTGCAGACCGGCTTCATCGTGCAGAACCTTCAGCACCGGCATCGCTGCCATGGTGGTGCAGTTGGGGTTCGCGATAATGCCCTTGACCAGGTTCTTCGTGTCCTGCGGGTTGACCTCGCTGACCACGAGGGGAACCTCGGGATCCTTGCGCCATGCCGAAGAGTTGTCGACAACGGTCGCGCCGGCAGCAGCGAAGCGCGGAGCCTGGGCGCGCGAGAGCGTCGCACCGGCTGAGAACAGGGCGATGTCGATGCCCTTCAGGTCCTCATCCGATGTGGCGGCCGCATCCTCGACGATGATCTCTTCGCCGCGGAAGGGCAGCTTCTTACCGGCGGAGCGTGCAGATGCGAAGAACCGCACCTTGTCCGCGGGGAAGTTCCGCTCTTCGAGCAAAGTGCGCATGACGATGCCGACCTGACCGGTCGCACCGACAACAGCGATAGTCGTCATGAGAAATTACCGTCCCGTTCCAGCGTGTACTACTGCTTCTTCTTCGCCACCGAGCCCGAAAGCGTCGTGGATGACACGTACAGCGTCGTCCAATTCGGTGTCCTTGACCAGCACTGAGATGCGGATCTCAGAGGTCGAGATGAGGTCGATGTTGATGTCTGCCTTGGCCAGCGCCTCGCAGAACGTGGCGGTGACGCCCGGGTGGCTCCGCATTCCGGCGCCGACCAGGGAAACCTTGCCGATGTGGTCGTCGAACAAGATCTGCGTGAAGCCGATGTCTTCCTGACGCTTGGTCAGGATCTCGACGGCGCGGGGGCCGTCGGCCGTCGGAAGCGTGAAGGTGATGTCCGTCTTGTTGGTCTCCACCTTGGAGATGTTCTGCAGCACCATGTCGATGTTGATCTCGGCATCGGAGACTGCGCGGAACACCTTGGCAGCGTGTCCCGGTGTGTCCGGCAATCCGACAACGGTGATCTTGGCTTCGCCGCGATCGTGCGCGACTCCGGTGATCAGGGCCTCTTCCACAGGAATGTCCTCCATCGATCCGGACACGATTGTTCCGGGCTTGGTGGTGTATGACGAACGGACGTGCACAGGCACGTTGTAACGACGGGCGTACTCGACGCACCGGAGCATGAGCACCTTCGCACCACACGCTGC
>NZ_LVCT01000072.1:0-18192 GCF_001647205.1 Rhodococcus sp. EPR-134 | reverse complement strand
GCGTCGTGATGTCCTTGCTGTCCTGGCTGACGCCTTGGAATCCGGCGACCAGAACGATCGAGCCTTCGTCCAGCGCAGTGCGAACACGGCCCGGCGTGACGTCGATGATCTTGGCGTTTCCGTGGCTGCCGGTCGTGATGACTCCGGCTTGTGAGCCCGAGAACGAACGAGCTTCGGCGCCGAGGGAGTGAATTGCCATCGCTACCAAGGAGTTGGAGATGCGCTCACCCGAGGTCAGCAGCATGTCCATTTCACGGGCCGGCGGGGAAGGGCACACCTGCTGAGCCAGATCGAGCAGCTCATCGGTGGTATCGCCCATCGCTGACACCACGACGACGACATCATTGCCGGCCTTCTTGGTCTCGACGATCCGTTCAGCGACTCGTCGGATGCGCTCGGCGGTTGCCACCGAGGATCCGCCGTACTTCTGGACGACGAGAGCCACGCGTTTCTACCTCCAGGTCGAAATTGTTTACAGATACCAGAGGTCGAGCTTACCGAGGTGGTCCTGGGACTTCCCGATGCGTACTGCTGTTCGCCTCAGATCCGCGCGGGATCAGTTGCGAGATCCGCGATCGCATCAACGTCGCAGAACGCGAGCCACCGGCAACGTAACCGACCACCGTGACGGCAACTCCGCAGGCGAGAAGCACGCGGATACTGCTGACCAGCGAAACTGCCAGCGCGTCGTACACCGCGACTGCCGCCTCAGATGACGGTATGTCTGAATTCTGTAAATAGACCCGCCGCACGACGGCCAGCGCCACCAACAGGGCGATCATCGCCACCGCCGTCGCCAGCCCGACCAGGGACAGTGCGCGCATTCTCCTCGGCGCAACTGCGACGGCCGCGATCGCACAGGCCAGCGACACCCACGGCAGCCAGGCCGCTGCCCGGTCGAGAGTGTTCGAGAGGTCCTGGGCCCGCACCAGCTCGTCGGATTGCAGGATCTCGAACTGCGGATCGAACGTCGGAAGACGATCGACGACGGTGAATCCGCGATCGCGGAGGTTCGTCCGCAGTTCTGTCATGATCGGCTCGAGGGACAAGGTGACTGTTCCGCTGTCGTCGGACCGAACGATGCCGTCGGTGGCTCTGCCGGTCACCATCGCAGCAAGTTGCGCGTGCGCCTGACGGTTGGCCGCGGTCCAGAGCGTCGCGAACTGGTCGCTGGAGACCAACGACTGAGCCGCCTCCCGAACAAGTTTCTCGGCTTGTCTCGTCACCACCTGCGGAAACCGGTCCAACCGCTGCGTCAGTTCCTCGGTCAGCCGATCAACGACAGCCGCTTGGACAGCAGGTTCGGAAGCCAACGGGGCAACCGTCTCGACGTAACTGTCGGTGTCGTTCACCTGGGTGTGGACGAACAGCGCGAGCACCGAGCCGGCAGCACCGAGACCAGCGAGAACGATCAGCAGTGAACAGACGATCCAGCGGATCGAGCGCATCACGTGTGCTTGGCGCGCGCCGGTCGAATCTTCGCGGTGATGTGGTGAATGCGGTGATCGTCAGCGGGTATCCGGAAGGTCTCGGTAACCCGAACGGTCATCAGGTTCCGCCCGAACAACCCGGCGTCGAGGAGGTAGTCAGCCGTCAGGTCGTCCCCGTCGACCGTCCACTCCACCTCACGAATGTCGCGGATCACGCGATACTGAGGACCTCCGGAAAGGCTGCGCCGCAAATGATTCCCCGAAAATCCGGTCTTGAGCCCGACCTCGTGGCGTACCGCGTCCGGAGCCAGCGGTACGGAACTGCCATCGTGACTGCGGAGCGCGTCGAGGTACGTGCTCGCCACGGCGATTCGGGGATCCATGGACGACAGTCCACCATTTTCGGGGCCGAAACGGCAGCACAATTCGGCGACAAATTGGACATGAGGGCGAACCCCACCGATTTCTCGCGAAATCCAGGAGTAGAGTGCTGTGCATGCAGCGCGCACTCCTTCTTGGTTGCCGCGACGGGGTCTGATCCAGACTGGCCTCCCGCCGCGGGGTTTTTGTGCGCCGGTCGACCAAGCCTTCCGGACTCATGGTCTTGACCAACAGGTCAACAGGCCGGGTCCACAATCCTGGAGATCACACCCATGTCCCCCGCTGACGCATTCACCACCGGCACTCGCACCATCACCCCGCCCACGAAGCCGGCACCGTCCGACCAGCCTGCGTGGAACACGCAGAAGAACTCGTCGATGCCGACGTTCCGCTACCGCCCGTTCGCCGAAGAGGTCGAGACGGTCACGCTGCCCGACCGCACCTGGCCGGACAAGATCATCGACCGAGCACCCCAGTGGTGTGCCGTTGACCTGCGCGACGGCAACCAGGCGCTGATCGATCCGATGAGCCCGGCGCGCAAGCGTCGTATGTTCGATCTCCTGGTTCGTATGGGCTACAAGGAGATCGAGGTCGGCTTCCCGTCCGCGAGCCAGACGGACTTCGATTTCGTTCGCGAGATCATCGAGGACGGCGCCATCCCGTCCGACGTCACCATCCAGGTGCTGACGCAGTCGCGTCCCGAGCTGATCAAGCGCACGTTCGAGGCCTGTGAAGGTGCCGAGAACGCGATCGTGCACTTCTACAACTCCACCTCGATTCTGCAGCGCCGCGTCGTGTTCCGCGCCGACAAGGACACGATCAAGAAGATCGCCACCGACGCCGCCGAACTGGTCCTCGCCGAGTCGAAGAAGTACCCGGACACGAACTGGCGCTGGGAATACTCGCCCGAGTCCTACACCGGCACCGAGCTCGAGTACGCCAAGGAAGTATGTGACGCCGTCACCGAAACCCTGGGTGCGACGCCGGCCAACCCGGTCATCCTGAACCTGCCCGCCACCGTCGAGATGGCTACACCCAACGTGTATGCCGACTCCATCGAGTGGATGCACCGCAACCTGGCCCGCCGCGATTCGGTCATCCTGTCGCTGCACCCCCACAACGACCGCGGCACGGGTGTCGCTGCAGCCGAGCTGGGCTACCAGGCCGGCGCGGACCGCATCGAAGGCTGCCTGTTCGGCAACGGTGAGCGCACCGGCAACGTCTGCCTGGTCACTCTCGCTCTGAACATGTTCACGCGCGGCGTCGACCCGCAGATCGATTTCTCGAACATCGACGAGATCCGTCGCACGGTCGAGTACTGCAACCAGCTGCCCGTCCACGAGCGTCATCCGTACGGCGGCGACCTGGTCTACACCGCGTTCTCCGGCAGCCACCAGGACGCGATCAACAAGGGCCTCGACGCCATGAAGGTCGACGCCGACAGCCAGAACTCCGACGTCGACGACATTCTCTGGCAGGTCCCCTACCTGCCGATCGACCCGAAGGACGTCGGCCGCAGCTACGAGGCCGTCATCCGTGTGAACTCGCAGTCCGGCAAGGGCGGCGTCGCATACATCATGAAGGCCGATCACGGTCTGGTGCTGCCGCGTCGTCTGCAGGTCGAGTTCTCGCAGTCGGTCCAGAAGATCACCGACGGCGAGGGTGGCGAGGTCTCGCCGAAGGAAATGTGGGACGTCTTCCACGAGGAGTACCTCGCTCCCATCACCCCGCTCGAGCGCATGAAGCAGAAGGTCACCGCGTCCGAGGAGGACGGCGGCACCGATGCGATCACCGCGATCGTCAAGGTGAACGGCAAGGAGCAGGAGATCTCGGGAACCGGCAACGGCCCGCTCGCTGCCTTCGTCGACGCGCTGGGAAGCATCAACTTCGACGTTCGTGTCCTCGACTACTCCGAGCACGCGATGTCCGCCGGTGACGACGCCCAGGCCGCGGCCTACGTCGAGTGCGCCGTGACGGGCCCGGAGGGTCAGAGCACCGTCGTCTGGGGTGTGGGTATCGCCACGTCGATCACGACGGCCTCGCTGCGCGCTGTGGTCTCGGCAGTGAACCGCGCCAGCTGACACTCAGCTCCTGACTCGTGAACAATCCCTGGTCTCACCCGATTTTCGGGTGGGGCCAGGGTCGTTTTCAGAGCATTGAAGATTTTCGGTCGATGTTTTCGATTCGGCATGACATTGGTCCCGAAAGAGTCGGTTAGCGAAGTTAACAAAAAGAATTCACCCATCGAGGATGATGCAGACGCCACGTGCGCGTGAGATAGTCAGCTCAGACAAATCCGACTTGTGAAATGGAGCTCGACAATGGATTCCTTTTGGGACTTCCTCTGGCTGATCATCATCAGCTTCGCGTTCATCGCGTACTTGATCCTGCTCTTCTCGATAATCACCGACCTGTTCCGCGATCACAAGACCTCCGGCTGGGTGAAGGCAATCTGGATCGTCTTCCTGTTCTTCATTCCGCTGCTCACCTCGCTCGTCTACCTGATCGTTCGCAGTGACGGAATGGCACAGCGGTCCCTCGAGGCTGCACAGCAGGTCAAGAACGCACAGGACAGCTACATCCGTGAGGTTGCCGGAAAGTCCCCGGCCGAATCCATCGCAGATGCAAAGGCACTTCTCGACGCCGGCACCATCAGTGAAGAAGAATTCGCAGCACTGAAGGCCAAGGCTCTCGCCTGATACCGGCCCTCACTAAGCGACCCTCACTAAACCGTGAGGATTGCACTACCGAAACGGGAGCGACACTAATCGTGTCGCTCCCGTTTTGTGTTCATTCACCGACAGCTGCCCATTCACCGACAGCCGTTCATTCACCAACGGCCCTTCATTCACCGACAGCCTTCATTCACCGACAGCACGCGCGACGTCACGAAAGGCGTCGAGCACGACTCCGATAGCCGGACTGCGGTTGGCGTGTAACCGAGTTGCCAATTCATAAACTCGTGCAGCGCGCACTCCCGCCACCGGTTTCCTCGAAACTCCGGGATGCGTGATCGCGTATCGCGGCATCAAAGCCACGCCGTGGCCCGCCGCCACCAGCTCTTCAATGACGCGGAAATCGTTGATCCGATGAGCGACGCGAGGCTGGACGCCGGTTACCGACGCAACCGACAGCAGAACGTCGTCGACCGGAAACCCGCCGCGCACGCTTATCCAGTTCTCGTCGGCCAATTGTTCCAGCCGGACCGAATCCTGCTCGGCGAGTGGATGATCAGGCCGCAGCACCAGATCGATCGGTTCACGCATCAGCGGTTGCACGCTGACCCGGGGAAACGACGTCTCGGCTCCGCGTTCGTCACGGTGGGTGAGGATCACATCGTGATCGGCCAACAGCCCAGGGACAGCGGACGCCGGTTTGTCGACGTCGTAGGCGTCGATGTCCACGTCCGAGTTCTTCAGCGCCGTCAGGACACCGGGCAGCAGGAGCGCCGCGCCGGAGGGAAAGAACGCGACTCGCACCTTTCCCCGCGGCGAGCCTCGGTACGACGCCATCTCGTCCGCCGCCCGGTCTAGCGCCGCCACCACGTCGTCGGCGCGAAGCACCAGCGCTCTGCCCGCGTCGGTGAGGCGCAGCGTGCGCCCGTCCGGTTCGAGGAGCGAGACCCCCGCTTCTCGTCCGAGGATCTTGAGTTGTTGCGAGACGGCGGACGGCGTCATCGAGAGGGCGAGAGCAGTAGCGCCGACGGTTCCTCGGTCGGCGAGCTCGCGGAGGATTCGCAGGCGCGTGGCATCCATACGGTGACGAATATCCATGTAGCAAAACTACATGGATAGTGCATCTATATTCGCTTGTTCTGATGCTTCGTACGGCTCACGATTAACGCATGACTCCCCGCGACCGTCTCCTCGGCCTGACCGTGATCGTCTTGTGGGGTCTGAACTTCCTGGCCATTCGCGTCGGCCTGGATCATTTCCCGCCGTTCTTCTTCGCAGCGCTGCGGTTTCTGATCATCGCGATTCCGGTGGTCATCTTCGTGCCGCGTCCGCAGGTACCGCTCCGTTGGCTACTGCTCTACGGATTCGGTTTCGGATTCGGCCAGTTCGTCTTCCTCTTCTGGGCGATGCATTCGGGGATGCCGACGGGCCTTGCATCACTTGTCCTGCAGTCGTCAGCACCGTTCACCGTCCTACTCGGCGCTTTCCTGCTCCGCGAGAAGCTCAGCGTCTGGCAGGTCTCCGGTATCGCCGTCGCTGTTGCCGGCATGTCCTTGATCGGCTGGGACCGCTCGCACCACGCGGCACTGCTGCCCGTCATCCTCACGCTCCTCGGCGGCCTGTCCTGGGCGTTCGGCAATCTCGGCAGCCGCTTGGCCGCGGCGAACACCGTCGGCGAGCCTGCACCGATGCGCTTGATGTTGTGGATGTGTGTCATCCCGCCGTTGCCGATGCTCGCACTGTCAGCCGTGGTCGAAGGCCCCACAGTCGGCTGGCACGCACTCGGCACCGCATTCAGCGCCGACGCCTGGCCGTCGCTGGTCGGGCTGGCCTACATCATTCTGCTCGGCACCATCGCCGGATCCGGGCTCTGGACGATGCTCATGGGCCGCTATCCCGCCGGCATGGTGGCGCCGCTCTCCTTGCTGGTGCCAGTCGTGGGAATCGGCGCGTCCTGGCTGTTCCTGCACGAGGATCCGAGCCCGTTGTCACTGGTCGGGGCGGTCATCGTGATCGCCGGAGCGAGCGCCGCACAGATGAGACGTAAGCCCGCGAACACTGTTTTCTCGGACACACCTGCAGCCTCACCACCGGCGCGACTCGGCGTCTGACGACGCCCTGTGCCAAACTCGGGCCGTGGGAACTGGACTATCGATCACAGCGCGCGGAAAGCTCGCCATGCGAGCTGCCGCAGCAGCATCTTGGGCATCGCAGAAGGCCGGTCGCGGCAAGGGTTCGATGATCGGCGGGCTGATCGCCCTCAAGATCGACCCGACGCTCATGACTCAGCTCGGACGCGGCAAGCGCACCGTCGTGGTCACCGGCACCAACGGCAAGTCGACGACCACGCGTATGACCGCCGCAGCGCTCGCGACACTCGGTGACGTCGCCACGCAGGCCGACGGCGCCAACATGGATGCCGGGATCGTGGCCGCCCTGGCCGCGCGTACCGATGCGACGCTGGCGGCACTCGAGGTCGACGAACTGCACGTCCCCCACGTAGCCGACGCCGTGAACCCGGAAGTGATCGTGCTGCTCAACCTCAGCCGCGATCAACTCGACCGGGTCGGCGAGATCAACATGATCGAACGGAAACTGCGCGCGTGCGTCAACGCGCATCCGAATGCGGTGATCGTCGCCAACTGCGACGACGTACTGGTCACCTCCGTGGCATACGACGCCACCAACGTCGTGTGGGTTGCTGCCGGCGGCGGTTGGGCCGGCGATTCCGTCAGCTGCCCGCGCACCGGCGAACCCATCGTGTGGGAGGGAAAGCACTGGCGCAGTACCGGTTCCGACTTCGCGCGGCCCGAGCCGACCTGGTGGCTCGACGACGACAATCTCTACGGCCCCGACGGCCTGAAGATTCCGATGACGTTGACCCTCCCCGGAAAAGCCAACCGCGGCAACGCAGCTCAGGCCGTAGCGGCTGCAGCGGCTTTGGGTGCAGATCCGGTCGGGGCAGTTGCCGCCGCATCGACGGTTCAAGAAGTCGCAGGTCGATACAGCACCGTCGAGGTCGGACCGCACTCCGTTCACATGCTGCTCGCGAAGAATCCCGCCGGCTGGCAGGAAGCGCTGTCGATGATCGATCCCACGGTGGACGGTCTGGTCATCGCGGTGAACGGTCAGGTGCCGGACGGCGAGGACCTCTCCTGGCTGTGGGACGTGAAGTTCGAGCACTTCGAAGGTGTCAAGGTAGTGGCCGCCGGTGAACGCGGAACAGATCTGGCAGTTCGCCTCACGTACGCGGGCGTCGAGCACACTCTCGACCCGGACCCGTTGCGCGCCATCGCTTCCTGCCCTCCCGGACGTGTGGAGGTACTGGCGAACTACACGGCCTTCCGTGACCTCAACACTGCCATCGCGAAGGAGTCTCGCAATGTCTGACTCGACAGTTCGCATCGGTCTGGTACTCCCCGACGTCATGGGCACCTACGGCGACGGCGGCAATGCCCTGATCCTGCGTCAGCGTCTACGGATGCGCGGCTACGACGCCGAAATCGTGGACATCACCCTCAGCGATCCGGTCCCCGATTCGCTCGACGTGTACACGTTGGGTGGCGCCGAGGATTCCGCTCAGCGCCTCGCCACGCGTCACCTCGCGAAATACCCTGGTCTGCAACGCGCCGCCGAGCGTGGCGCACCGGTTCTGGCGATCTGCGCTGCCATTCAGGTGCTCGGCAACTGGTACGAAACCTCCAGCGGCGAACGCGTCGACGGTGTCTCGATGCTCGACGTCACAACCTCGCCGCAGGAGAAGCGTTCCATCGGCGAAGTCATCACGAAGCCGCTGATCGACGGACTCACCGCGCCCCTCTCAGGTTTCGAGAATCACCGCGGCGGAACAACTCTGGGTAGCTCAGCCTCTGGATTCGCACGTGTCACCCATGGTGTCGGAAACGGCGTCGGCGACGGATTCGAAGGCGTCGTGCAGGGTTCGGTGATCGGGACGTACATGCACGGACCCGCTTTGGCTCGCAACCCCGAACTCGCGGACCTCCTGCTCATGCGCGCCTTGGGTGTGAACGAGCTTGAACCCCTGCATCTGCCCGAGGTCGACAAGCTCCGCAAGGAGCGACTCGCGATTCGCTGACCCGGTTCAGACGGTTTCGGATTTGCCCTCGGTCAGAATCAGTTCCACGGCCAACAGCGCGGCGCAGGCCAGTCCCGCGACCAGTTCGGGCACCGCGGTGTAGGTACCACCGAGCACGACGACTATCGCGACCGAGAACGGCACGAGGGTGCGTACCGAGGAGTCGTGTAGTCGAATGTGGATGAACCACAAGGCGGCAAGGATGACCGCGACCGGAACGGTGACGGCAGCACCCGTCACCAACGCGCTGCCGTCACCGTGATGAGTCCAGAAGTCGACGCGCGAGGCCAACCCCGCACCGATGGCGGCAGCGGCGGCGAAGATGAAGTAGTGACCGAACCCCCAGACGAAGGGTGAGACGTTGTCACCGCCGATCACTTCGCCTGCATTGCGTTGGAAGTACAACCACCACAGGCTGAAGACAATCAGAATGCCGCCGATCACGACGTAGGTGACCTGCGCTGCCGGATGCTCACCGTCCACGGCGTCCTGAATCGCGATGGTGGTCGAAAGGATCGTCTCGCCCAGAACGATGATGAAGAACAACGAGTACCGCTCCGCGATGTGATGCGGGTGCCACGGCGTCATGCCCGGCTTCTCCGACCAGATCGGTACCGCGAATTCGCACAGAACCAACACCAGGAACGTCGGGACGTAAACGGCGGACGGCACGAAGTAGAAACCGATCCAACCGATCTGGACCAACACTATTCCGAGAGCGTATCGACGCGCCGTGAGCGCATGCTCGGGGTCGTTCCGCGAGACCCTGAGCCATTGGATGACCAGGGCTATTCGCATGATGACGTAGCCGACGATGATCAGCAGGGCGTCGTCGTTGAAGAAGCGGACGATGCCGGCTGCAAGGACCAGCGATCCGAGGATCTGGAATATGGTCAGCAGCCGGGCGATTCCGTCGTCGTTGTCGTACGCCGAGGTGAACCACGTGAAATTCAGCCACGTCCACCAGATCGCGAAAAACGCCATCGCGAAGTGCCCGACGCCCGAAGCCACGTGCCCTTCGCTGATCGCGTGGTGCAGGCCGGTGGCCGCTTGAGCGACCGCCACGACGAAGCAGAGGTCGGTGAGCAGTTCGAGCGGCGTCGCCACCCGGTGCGGCTCGTGCGGGTCCCGCGGAACCAACGGCCTGATGAACGAACTGGTGCGATTCACGAAGGGCAGAGTAGCGCGATGATTGCCGACGCGCTGCCCGTGACTGGAACCTGTCGTCTCAGATATTCACGCCGACGCCCCGATCTGGGCTCGGATCTCCAACTGATCGGCGAGTTCGGCGCCTATCGCCCCCGCGCTCCCCAAAGTGAAGGCGATCTGCCGTCCCCACAGGAAATAGCGGTGAATCGGATAGTCGACATCCGCGCCGATTCCGCCGTGCATGTGCTGGGTCGCGTGCACCACGCGCAAACCGCCGCGCGACGCCCACCATTTGGCGACCAGCGCCGCCGCTTCCGCTTCACTCTCGACTCCGCTGTCCATCAGCCAGGCAGCGCGGTGGGTGGTCAATCTTGTGCTCTCGGTGTCGAGATACGCGTCGGCGGCCCGGACGGCAACTGCCTGGTTGGTCGAGATTGGACGACCGAATTGCACTCGCTCGGAGGTGTATTTCGCCGTCATCGCCAGCGCTTCCTCGCAGACGCCGGTAGCCAGGGCCGCAAGAGCCACCCGTGCACGCCGCAACGTCCAATCTCGAACCACCGCGCCGTCTGCGGGAAGTGCGTCAGCTGCAGTAACGGCAACCCCGTCGAACTGCACAGCGCTGTTGCTCTCGCGGTTCGTCACCGCAAGCGGTGTACGCACCAGCGCATCCCGGTCCGTCGGCACGATCATGACGCTGACACTGCCGTCCGGCATCGTCACCGGAACCACCAGCGCGGCCGCGAACTCCGCGGCAGACACGGAGTCGACGCGGCCTGACAGAACCCAACCGTCAGGCGCCGGCTCGGCGCGAACCGTCGTCTCGGCGTTGTAACCGGTGTCGAAGGCGCCGGTGACGATCACCGAGCCGTCGAGCAGTCCCGGAAGCCACGACGCTTTCTGCTCCTTACTGCCGAACTCGGCAATCGGCAGCGCTGCCGTCGAAATCACCGACCAGAGCGGCACCTGGGCAACCCGGCGGCCTTGTTGTTCGAGCACCGCTGCCAGGCCTAGCATTCCGAGTCCCGCTCCCCCGACCTCCTCTGGCAGAGGAATTCCCAGAACGTCGGAATCGGCGAGGAGCTTCCACAGTTCGGCGTCGAAACCGCCGGCGCCCTCCACTTCCCGCAGTCGGTCCACTCCGGACTTCGCCGAGAAGATCGATTCACTCAGATCCCGCACGGCGGACAAGTTGTCGTCGAATTCGAATTCCATGTCAGCTCTTTTCGTTCTGTGCAGCGGGCCGGCGACGCGCAGCAAGCGCCATGCCCAGACATTTTGCGGCGACAATTTCACGCATCACTTCGTTGGTTCCACCGCCGAAGGTGTTGTTCTGTGCGCGTCGACCCAGGTTCTCGACCCGCCCTTCCAGTACCGCTCCGGGTGTGCCGGGGCGCAGTAAGCCCTTGGCGCCCAGCACTTCCTGCAGCATGCCGTACGCACTGACGACGGCTTCGGTACCGAAGATCTTGGCCGCGGCCGAATCCCCGCCGCCCAAGGTGTTGGCGGCGACGTCCGCCACCAGTCGTAGGTTCATCAGGTCGGCAGCACTGAGCAGCGCGTAGACTTCCGCCAATTTCTCACGTACCCAGCCGATGTCGTAGACGTGGCCGTCACCGGCGGGTTCGGTCTTTGCCCATTCGACCACCTCGGCAAAGAGCTCGTTGGCTATACCACCGCGTGCGGCCAGGGCAACACGTTCGTGGTTGAGCTGGTTGGTGATGAGCTTCCACCCTTGATTGAGCTCACCGACGACATTGGTGATCGGTACCCGAACATCTTCGTAATAGGTGGCCGAAGTGCTGATTCCACCCACGGTGTGAATTTCGGTGACCGAGAAACCCGGCGAGCTGGTCGGCACCAGGACCACGGAAATACCCTGATGCGTCGGCGCGTCAGGATCAGTACGAACGGCAAGCCAGACCCAGTCGGCAAACACACCGGCACTGGTGAAGATCTTGTTGCCGTTGATGACAAGCTCGTCACCCTCGATGCGGGCGCGTGTTTCGAGTGCCGCGAGGTCGGTGCCCGCATTGGGTTCGGTGTAGCCAATGGCAAAGATCAACTCGCCCGCCAGGATCGGACGCAGGAAGAAGTCCTTCTGAGCTTGCGTCCCGTGCTTGATCAGAGCGGGTCCGACGGTGTTCAGCGTGACCAGCGACAGCGGCGCATTGGCGCGAATCACCTCGTCGTAGAACACGTACAGAGCTTCGGGGTTCTCGCCCCGACCGCCGAATTCCTCCGGCCACCCCAAGCCCAGCCAACCGTCTTTACCCATCCGGCGCAGGATGCGATCGAAGACGGGGCCGCCTTCGGTCTGATCCACGAGAGCACGGCGGTCTTCGTCGTTGATGATCTCCGCGAAGTACGCCCGCAATTCCTTGCGCAGAGTCTTCGACTCCTCCGACAAATCCAAGTACATGGTGAAACTCCTAAGATCTACGAACGCGGCAGGCCGAGTACGCGCTGCGCGATGACGTTGAGTTGAATTTCGACGGTTCCGCCGCCGAACAGAATCGAGGGAAGTCCGATGTGGTCTATCGCGTAATTCGCCGACGGGTCGACAACGGCGGCACGAGGTCCGAGCAGTCGCAACAGATCCCGCGAGCCCTCACGCTGCGCCAGGGCGTTGTACACCTTCGACACGCTGATCTCGGAGCCCGGTTCCTGACCCGCCAGTCGCGCCGACACCCCGCGTAGATTCATCGCGGACAGTGCCAACTCACGAGAGATACTGCGGCCGAGGCCCTCCACTGCGTCTTCGCGAGGGCAGTCGTGGCTCGCGTCGGCAATAACCTGACGGAACAGCCGACTCGAACCGTGGTGCAGCGTGCTGCCCATACTCAGGCGTTCGTTGGACAGCGTTGTCGCAGCAAGCTTCCACCCTTGCCCCGGCTCCGCCACCAGGCAGTCGTCCGGGACGAAGACGTCGTCGAGGAATACCTCGTTGAACTCCGACTTACCGGTGGCTTGTTTCAGCGGACGTACGTCGATGCCTTTCGAGGTCATGTCGACCAGGAAGTACGACAGCCCACGATGTTTCGGAGCGTCGGCGTCCGAACGCGCCAGGCATACTCCCCAATCGGCCTCGTGCGCGCCCGAGTTCCACACTTTCTGACCCGACAGGACCCAGCCACCGTCGACCTTGCGCGCTTTCGTGCTCAGACCGGCCAGGTCTGATCCCGCGCCCGGCTCACTGAACAGCTGGCACCAGATGATGTCGGCGCGCAGCGAAGGCTCGACGAACCTGTCCTGCTGCTCGGCGTTGCCGTGTTCGAGAATCGTGGGCAGCACCCATTCCCCGATCACCGTGGAGGGTTGAGCCCAACCTCGCATCGCGAATTCGTGTGCGATGACGGCCTGTTCTCTCGGTCCTGCTCCCAGCCCGTACGGCGCCCGATAGTGCGGGGCAACCAGTTTGGCGTCGGCAAATCGGGCGCGTCGAGCGCTCCCCTTGGCCGGCGCCCAACTGGCGCTGGTGGTTCCGTCGTCGGGCAGCAGCGCAACCTCGTCCAGAACCCTGCGAACCTGCTCTCGTAGTTCAGGCAGCATGTCCGGGTCGACAAAGGAGAAATCCCGTTCCGAATCGGCAGACCGGTCTCCCAACGTGTGTGCCCACTTCACCTCGGAACCCGCCACCGCAGCGATACTGATTGCCCGGCGCCAGTACAGATGCGCGTCATGCTCCCAGGTGAATCCGATTCCGCCGAGCAACGTGACACATTCGAGGGCGTTCTCGATGCCGACGGGCAAAGCGGCCAACGCAGCTTGAGCCGAGACAAGTCTGTGCTGATCCTCGTCGTGCTCTTCGGACCGAGCGGCGTCCCACGCTGCGGCACAGGCAATCTCGGAGCGGACCAGCATCATGGCCGCCTTGTGCTGAACTGCCTGGAAGCTTCCGACCGGACGGCCGAACTGCTGCCGGGACTTCACGTAGTCGACCGCGGTGCGTAGCGCCCACCCGGCGATACCGCTCGCCTCCGCAGCCAACACCGTGTTGACGATCAGTTCGACTCGGTGCGCCTGGAGACCCTCGACGATCAGCCCAGCGTCGACCTTGTGATCGGTCAACGTCAGCGTCCCGATCGAGCGTGTCAGATCCACTCCGTCTTCGACCTCCACCGCAGCGGAAGACGACTGCTCGAGCCGGAACCACAACTCGCCGTCGTCGCTGTTCGCTTGCACGAGAACGACATCGGCTCCGGGTAGACCTAGAGCCGGGTCGGCAGAACCGCTCACGGTCCACCCTGCATCGCTGCGAGCCGCGCGCAATCCCACGCCGGTGCAGACTGCTCCGGTTGCGCCGGTGGCCAATTCGATCAGCATTGATTCCGCAGCCGGGCCGGCAGCTTTCGCGAGGATCCCACTGGCGATGACCGTCGGAACGTACGGTCCCGGGTAAAGCGCATCACCCAATTGCTCGACTACCACCGCCAGTTCGGCAAGCCCTGCCCCGTCACCGCCGTACTGCTCCGGCAGGTGCACTGCGTGCAGTCCCTGACGGACCAATCCATTCCACGAGTCCGGCCGATCACCGGCGGCGTACCGCTTGACGTTGCTCCGCGTATCGGCGATTCCACCGAAGCGGTTCGCGAATGCGGCTACCGCTTCCGCCAGGTCACGGTGATCTTCGAGCAGGGGCAGTGCCATGGCAGGTTCCTCAATCTTCGGTTCTTGTCAGATGCGTTCGAGAATCAGGCAGGTGGTTGCGGCGGACGCGCAGATCGCGATCAGCGCGATAGACTTGTCCCGGCGCTCCAGTTCGTCGATGGCATTGGCCAACAGTCTGATTCCGGTTGCACCGGCCGGGTGGCCCAGTGCGATCGCACCACCGTTGACGTTCAGCAATTCGGGATCGACGCCGTGAACCTGCGCGAACGACATCGGTACCGAAGCAAATGCCTCGTTGACCTCGAACAGGTCGATGTCGTCGATCGTCAGACCGGTGCGTCCGAGCACGATGTTTGCCGCGTCCACGGGGCCGTCGAGCATGAACTCGATGTCTCCGCCGATGACGCACTGCGCCAATATCTTTGCCCGCGGCCGCACGCCGAGCATCCTGGCTCGATCCTCGGACATCAGTAGAGCGGCACTCGCACCGTCCGAGACCTGCGAAGACGTTCCAGCGGTGTGCAATCCGCCCTCTTGAACGGTCCGCAGTTTCGCGAGTCCTTCGAGACTCGATTCGCGCAGACCCTGATCCCGATGGACCGGAGCGTCAGAGCCCGGAGCGACCACATCGATGATGTGCGAGTCGAAGCGTCCTGCCTCCCATGCTGCTGCGGCTCGCTGCTGCGAGCGCAGCCCGAAGGAGTCGAGATCCTCGCGGCTGAAACCGCGCTTGACAGCAATCCGATCGGCCGCGGTGTACTGATCGACGGTATCGAGTGACCACGACTCCGGACGTGGTGTTCCGAGGCCGGTACCCACCTTGTACGTCAACGGAGCGCGGGACATCAGTTCCACACCGCACGCCACACCCACGTCGACTGCACCGATGGCAATCTGCCCGGCAATCAACTGCACCGATTGCTGCGCGGTTCCGCACTGCGCGTCGATCGTGGTGCAGCCCGCTTTCAACGGAAGGCCCGCATGCATCCAGGACGTACGCACGATGTTTCCGAACTGCTCACCGAGAGGCGTCACACAGCCGCCGATGACCTGGTCGACCGCGCCAGGATCCACGCCCACCCGATCCAGCACGCCTTTCTGCGCATAACCCAACAGTTCCGCCGCGTGGACTCCGGACAGCCAACCCTCACGCTTGCCGAACGGCGTTCGTGCTGCGTCCACGATGACGGGCTTCATGCCAACTCCTCGGTTCGTAATGCTGGGTTCTCCGGTAATGCTGCGCCGTCCAGACCACGCACGGTCAGGGACCACTCGTCGATCAGGTCCAAGCTGACGCTCGAGCGCGCGGTGAACTCGGTGTCGCAATCACACAGCGCTGTGACCGCTTCCACCATTTCTTCCATAGATTCGACCTGATCCGGCCGGATAGTCTCACCGACCAGGACTCTGGCGCCCTCACTGAGCACCGCTGCCCGCGGTTGAACCGTGTTGACGCGAACCCCCTGGCCGTAGAGTTCCACGCCCATGCCGTTGCTCATCCTGTTGAGCGCTGCTTTGGACGCGCCGTACACGGTCATGGCAGTTCCCGGTTCGACCCACGAGAACGGCGGGCCATGCCACGGTTTGACGGTGCCACTGGACACGTTCACGATCCAGCCGTATCCGTTTGCCACCATCCCCGGCACCACGGCTTGCATCAGCTCGAGCGGTGCATGGACATTTGCCTCGAACATCAACCGTCGCCGCCGCAGTGGGTAATCCGAGAGCGGCTGATAGATCGCCGCTGCCGCGTTGTTCACCAGGATGTCGATCGTCCCGCCAAGCTTCTCGATCGCCAGCGGCACAACGGTGTCGCGCTGCTGCTCGTCCGTCAGATCTGCGACAACTATCTCGACTTTGTTTCCGTACTTGGCAATTCGAGCCGCAGTCTCTTCGAGACTGCCCGGCAGGGTTGCGTGTGCACCGAGCGTCCGGGCCACGAGAGCGACGTCAGCGCCTTCCGCTGCCAGCCTCTCTGCGACGCCTGCACCGATTCCGCGGCTGGAACCGGTGACAAGCGCTCGGCGTCCTTCGAAGCGATCGGTCATGCTACTTCCACTTCGCGGCGAAGCGATTGATGCTCTCCGCAATCCGAGCAACTTCGTCGTCACGCAAACCGTGGCTCATGCCGAGTGTCATGCCGCGGGCAAAAACTGCGTCCGCTTCCGGCAAACCTTCGGCCGGCTGGCGAAATTCGATGTTGTTCATCATGGGGTGACGAGTGACGTTGCCGCTCCACACGGTTCGGGTGTCGATGCCGTCGGCCTCGATGGCTTCCTGCAGGTCGCTGCGCGTGAAGGGGGCGTTCTCGTTGATCATCACCGGGTAACACAGCCACGCCGTGTCGAGACCGTCGAGTTCTACCGGCGTCGTGAAGAATTCAGGATGGGCGCCGTATGCCGCCGTGAAGGCCGCAAATGTTGCCTTACGCGTCTTGTAGTTCTGTTCCAGCTTGTCGAGCTGCACGACGCCGTAAGCTGCGCCGAGTTCGGAGGGCTCGAAGTTCCACGACATGAGCTCGAAGATGAAGTCGTTGTCGTAGTCGACGCCGTCGAGTTCTTCACGGAAGACTCGGCCGGACTTGGTACTGCCGAACAGGTTCGGCTCGCTACGACGGCCCCAGCGGCGAAGCAGCAAAGCCTTGTCACGGCTGGCTTCGTCGTCGACGCACACCATTCCACCGGTTCCCGCGCACGTGATGATGTGTGCCATCGAGAAACTGGTGACGACGATGTCCGCCCGAGACCCGGTGGGAGTACCGCGGAGCGTGGCACCGATCGCGTCACACGAATCCTCGATCACCTTGAGTCCATGGCGATCAGCGATATCACGAATGACGTCCCAGTCCGGGCAGTTGCCGGCGAGGTTCGGCATCAGGATGGCACCGGTCTTCTCGGTGACCATTGCCTCGATCTTGGTGACGTCGACGTTGAACGTGTTGGGTTCCACGTCCACGAACACCGGCACCAGACCGGCACGCACGATCGGTGCGATATCGGTGGAGAACGTCAACGGCGACGTGATGATCTCGCTTCCCGCCGGCAGTCCGAGCAGCTCGACTGCCAAGTACAAACCCGAGGATCCCGAGTTGCACATGACGCCGAACTTCTTGCCGGCCAAGGCCGCGATACGTTCTTCCATCTCGAAGACGTTCTTGCCGATGCGCAATCCTTGATGCCCGCTGCGCAAGACGTCGACAACAGCCTGTATTTCTTCCTCGCCGTGGGTGGCCCTGGCGTAGGTGATCCGCTCGCTCATCTTGTTCCTGCTTTCTCGAATAGGCGGCAGATTCAGCGATCTGCCGAGAGGACGAGCGCACTGTGCGGGACGGGAGAGCCGCCGGTCACGAGCACGTTGTCCAGAGTTTTGGTCGGTTGATTGGTGGAGGTGCCGCGGATCAGGCGAACACCTTCGGCAATACCGTTGACGCCGTGGATGTATCCCTCACCGAGTTGACCGCCGTGGGTGTTGATCGGCAGGCGACCGTCCAGCTCGAGATTGCCGTCGGCGATGAAGTCTTTTGCCTCGCCCCGACCGCAGAATCCGTACTCCTCGAGTTGAAGCAGAACCATCGGGGTGAAAGCGTCGTAGAGAATTGCGGCATCGATGTCGTCCGGCCCGATACCGGCCTGGTCCCACAGTTGGCGCGCCACGAGTTCGACTTCCGGCATGCTGTCGATGTCGTCTCGGTAGTAGCTGCTCATCGAAATCTGTTGCGGACCTACACCTTGCGCAGCGCCACTGATGACCGCAGGTTTGTGCGGCAGGTCGCGGGCGCGCTCCGCACTGACGATCACCAGCGCCTGTCCGCCGTCACTTTCCTGGCAGCAGTCAAGCAGGCGGATGGGAT
>NZ_LVCT01000071.1:0-2260 GCF_001647205.1 Rhodococcus sp. EPR-134 | reverse complement strand
CCGAGATCTGGCCGAAGTCGGCGCTTGTTGCCCCGTACTTGTGCATGTACAGCTTGGCGAGGAAGGCTTCCTGCTGCGCCGGGGTCAGAAGCCCGTACGGGTTGATCCAGTTCCGATACTCCTGGTCCGTCGACGCGTTGTACGCAAAAGGTGGCGGGCCGGCGCCGAATCGGTGACCTGATCTTTCGTTGAAGGCACGGTAGACGACCACAACGTCGGCAACTCCGCTGGAGACGGCAAGCGCTGCTTGTTGAACCGGTGCGCAGGCACCGCCGCCGCCGTGTGGAATTCGACTGAAGAACGTCAATTCCGGGATCCCGAGGGCGCGTGCGACCGCAATCTCAGGATTGTTCTCCATGGTGAACAGCGCAAATCCGTTCACCTCTTCTGCCTCGATGTGCGCGTCGTCGAGTGCGGCGATCACAGATTCGCACGCCAACTGCCATTCGCTACGGCCGGAGTTCTTGGAGAACTCGGTTGCGCCGATTCCGGCGATGGCTGCTTGCCTCGAAAATCCTCGTGTCATGCGATTACCCTTTCCACCGGTTCGAGAGTCACGTCGGCCGTCACGTGTGTTCCACGGGCGGTTTTCCCGAGAACCGTCACGGTGAGCGCCCGGCCGTCTGTGGCGGTGACCTCGCCGGTGAATGTCATGGTGTCTCCGGGAAAGTTCGGAACACCAAGCCGTAGTGATGTTTTGACGATCCGTGATGCCGGGCCGGACCAGTCGGTGATATAGCGGTCGATGAGCCCGTTGGTGGTGTTGATGCTCATGAAGATGTCGGGAGTTCCGCGATCCTGGGCCTTGCCCGGATCGTGATGCACGTCCTCGAAATCCTGAGAAGAGATCGCAGTGGCGACGATCAGCGTTCGATCCAACGGCAATTCGAGGCTGGGGAGGACCGAACCCACTTCGCAGTCAATCAGTTTCGTCATTGCACCGATCCCCGTCGCCTCAGTTGCGGCAGCATCTCGCCGTGAGCGTGCTCGGAGAACGCCACTTCGAGTTCCATGCCGAATTCGAGTTCCTCGTGATCGATCCCCGCGATGTCGGCAACCAGTCGCGTGCCTTCTTCGAGATCGACGAGTCCGACGGCGAGCGGGTACTCGAAGGCAGGATCCTTCGGGTGATGGATGACTGTGAAGCTGTGCAACGTGCATCGACGCGTGGATTCGACTGTGTCCCAACTGAACGAGCGGCATTCCGGGCAGGCGGGCGCTGGCGGGTGGCGCAGTGTCTTGCAATCCGCACACCGTTGGATTTCGAGGCGACCCTCTTTGGCCGCGGAGAAGAAGAAATCGTTGTCATCGGTGACGGTGAGTCTCGGCACCGCGGTGTTGCGGGAGCCAGTCTCGCTCATGCGATTACCTCCTGGGCTTCGGGCTTGGTATCTGTCTGGGCATCTGGTTTGAATCTGAGCAATCGAAAGCGCTCTTCGACCAGCGTCTTTCCGTCCTGGTCCACGTACTTCTTGAACAGGGTGATGAAGCACCCGTGACCGAGAGCCGTCTGTTTGAACGGTGAGATCGCTTCGATGGTGAAATATGCGGTGACGTGGTCTCCGGGACTCAACTCCGCGAAATACTCCTGCTCGACGTTGGTCGCGACTACGGACGTGTAGCCGGCCTCGTCCAACAGCCCGAGTAGTCGTGAATAGGCGAAATCCTCGGAGGCTCCGTCGGCGCGAAGTTGCTGGACCTGCCGATAACGTCGGTAACCCGCCATCACCCAGGTCGAGATCATGGCGGGCGGACAGACGACGTCTCGACGGCCGGTACTGCGGGCGGCCTCTGCGTCGACGTAGATCGGGTTGCGGTCGTCGTGCGCCTCGACCCAGTTGCGGATCATCGCCTCGTTGACGGCGTAGCGGGCGACGCGGGGTGGTTCGGCCTCTGCGCCGATGAAATTCGGAAACTGCGTCTGCAGGCTCTGCACTGAAATCCTCCGTGAACGAAAGTTGAGCAAGCGCTTGATTTTGAAGCTAGCATAGGAATCCGGAAGTGGAAACACGCGATCTCACCGACGAATTGGTTCGAGCCGGAGCTATCAGGCAGGATTGCGCTACGTTCGACGCCGGCAGCCCGGCACCCCCGAAACCCTGCCCTGAGCAGGACCGACAACCAGTGGAGATTTCAGTGGCATCACCAGATCGTCGGGAGAAGATCCTGGAGAGCTCAGCCGAGCTGTTTGCCAGGAAGGGTGTCGCCACCACGACCGTTCGCGAGATCGGCGACGCCGCCGGTGTGTTCTCGGGCAGCC
>NZ_LVCT01000070.1:0-12781 GCF_001647205.1 Rhodococcus sp. EPR-134 | reverse complement strand
AGACGGCAAACGACCCCGAGGAAGTCCTGCGCGGCTTGATCCGCGAGACGCTGGTCGTCATCGAACTACACCCGCACCCGACGGCGATCTACCAGAACGATCGGGCTTATCTTCGCGACAACGATCTCCTGCAATCCGTCGACGGGCCTTCCCGCCAAGTCCGCGAGCATTGGATGAAAGCGATTGCCGAAGGCGTCGATCAGGGAATCTTCCGCAAAGACGTGGCACCGGAAATTTTCTATCGATCGGTACGAGACACCTTGTGGTCGACAACGCATTGGCCGGATCGCCAGAAGTACACCACCGACGAGTTCGCGGATCTGATGATCACGCTCTGCCTCTCGGGATGCAGGGTCGCCTGACCAGATCCGGCAAATCCAGATGTTTCGGGGTTCGTCCCTGCGGCAACAGGATCGACACCGCGAACACGACCACCGCGCAGCCCGCGCACACCAGGTAGGCGACGGAGAATCCGGTCCACGACGTGGAATGTTCCGAACCGCTGATCACGAATGCAGCGAGAATGGTTGCCACCGTCGCACTGCAGATCGTGCTTCCGGACGTCCGCAGAAGTGAGTTCACCCCGTTGGCAGCCGCCAGTCGCTGACGAGGTACGGCAACCAGAATCAGCAGCGAGAGCGTGCTGTACACGATGGCAGTCCCGACCGCTGTGATACCCAGTGCTGCAACCACTCCCCACAGCGGCTTACCGGCAACGGCGTGAATCCCGTACCCGCCGGCGAGGAACACGGCGCCGGTCAACATCGCGGTCCGTGAACCGAAGCGGTCGGTGATACGCACCGCAACCGGTGAGAACAGCACCATCGCGATACTCGCCGGAATCTGGCAGAGCGCTGCCGCGATGATCGACAGGCCGTACCCGGCACCCGGCCCCTTCATCCCCTGCAGCAGTTGTGTGGTGATCAGTGTGTTCCCGAAAAACGCGAACCCGACCAGCAGAGCCGCCAGATGCGGGATCAACACCGCACGTTTCACGAGAGCACGGACGTCGACCAGCGGATTGACGTTGCGCCGCTGTTGAATTACCCAGAGCGTGAACAGCACCGCCGACGCGGCCAGCATGGAGATCACCGCTCCACTGGTCCACCCCCAACTCGACCCCTGAGTGATCGGCACAAGCAGAGCAATCATCGCGGCGCTCAGACCAACCGCCCCGACGCCGTCGAATCTTCCCGACGGATTCGGCTCGGACTCTCGAATGAACAGCACCGCAGCAAGAGTCACGGACAGCCCGATGGCGGTGGTTACCCAGAACAGGACGTGCCAGTTCGAGTACTGCGCGATCATCGCAGAAAACGGTATGCCCAAAGCGGTTCCGACGCCGAGCGTCGAACTCATCATGGCCACTGCGCCGTTGACCTTGTTGCGTGGCAATTCGTCACGGAGCATGGAGATTCCGATGGGGATGACCGCCGACCCGGCTCCCTGCAACGCTCTCGCGAAGATGAGGACAGCGATGTCCGACGACAGCGCACACAACATCGAGCCGAGAGTCATCATCGAGAAAGCAACCAGAAGCATCTTCTTCTTGCCGAACATGTCGGCGAGTCTGCCGAAAATGGGAGTGACCACCGCGCCGACCAGCAACGTGACGGTCACCAGCCAGGACACGGCCGTACGTCCAGCGCCGGTGAAGTGCGGCAACTCCGGCAGCAGTGGAACGATGACCGTCTGCAGAACAGCCTGGAACACTGCGGCGGCGACAACGATGGGGAACAGGAAGCGGGAGCGCGGCTGCGCGAGTCCCGCATCGGAGGTGGTGACTGCAGGCGTGCCCGGCGGACGGTCGAGCGTCGTCACCCCACACCGCCTGTTCTCACTAGGTAAATATCCGTTCACCTACATTAGGTGAACGGATATTTACCTGGCAAGAATTGTGACGCCGCTCACCCGTCGAGCAGCTTTTGCACCAGCGGTGCGTACAGCGCAACCACCTCGTCCTGGGTGCCGGTGGCATGGCCGGCCATCATCCGTCGGCGCATGATCGCCACTCCGACCACCATCGACATCGCCAGTTCCGCGCGCAATCTCGCGTCGGGGCCGGACAGGCGAGCGGCGAGGGTGTCGATCATCTGCGTCGAATAGTTCTCGCGCAGCTTGCGGTTGCTCTCTTCACTGACGCCGCTCATGAACAACAAGCTCATGGACAGCGGCTTGTACGACTCCAGCGGCTTGGTGAACAGCGAGACCATGCGCTCGCCGAGCGAGTCGTTCGGGGCGTCGAAGACCGTGACCGCCGCTGCCCGGAAGTCGACCAACTCGTCGTACAACTGCTCTTTGGAACCGAAGTACTTGATGATCAGCGGTGCGCTGACGCCTGCGTCTTCGGCGATGTCCTTGAGCGTGATTTCGCGGTAGGGCCGAGTCGCGAATGCTTTCCCGGCCGACGCGATGATCTGCGCACGCGTCTGCTCGGACGTACGACGCACCTGCTGACCTTGCTCCGTGCCGCTCATCAGGCGTTCCGCGACAATTCACGACGGCCGGACAATGCGCGACCCAGCGTCAACTCGTCTGCGAATTCGAGATCGCCACCCATCGGAAGACCCGAAGCCAACCGAGACACCGTGAGCCCCGGAATGTCTCGCATCATGCGAACGAGATAGGTAGCTGTCGCCTCACCCTCCGTGTTGGGGTCGGTGGCGATGATGACCTCGGACACGTCGACGCCGTCCTCCTGGTTTGCGATGCGAGCCAACAACTCCCGGATACGCAACTGGTCAGGCCCGATCCCCGAGAGCGGATTGAGCGCACCGCCGAGCACGTGATAGCGACCCTTGAACTCACGGGTGCGCTCGACGGCCTGGACGTCCTTCGGTTCCTCCACGACGCAGATCACCGTGCGATCGCGACGTGCGTCGGCGCATATGCGGCACTTCTCCTGATCGGAGACAGTTCCGCACACCGTGCAGAACTGAACGCCGTCACGGATGCGCTGCAATGCATTTTTCAAACGGTCGATCTCGGGAGGCTCCACGGAGAGCAGGTGAAAAGCGATGCGTTGAGCGCTCTTCGGCCCGACTCCGGGAAGCTTCCCGAGTTCGTCGATCAGATCCTGAACCGGACCTTCGTACACGCGTTCTCGTTTCTAGAAGCCGGGGAGACCGGGAAGGCCTCCGCCGAGTCCGCCGGCCAACGGGCCGAGCTTCTCAGCAGCGACTTCCTGTGCCTTACGCGAAGCGTCCTCGATCGCGCCGATCACCAGATCCTGCAGCGTCTCGACATCTTCGGGGTCGACGACCTTGGGATCGATCTGCAGACCGACAACCTCGCCGGTGCCCTTGACCGTGGCGACAACCAGTCCGCCACCGGCCTGACCGGTCACTTCGGCCTGAGCCATTTCCTGCTGCGCCGCCATCAATTGCTGCTGCATCTGCTGAGCCTGAGCCAACAGAGCAGACATGTCGGGTGCTCCACCTGGTTGCACGAGCGGTCCTTTCTACAGAGTTATCCCCACCAGCGTAGTCGGTGCGCGCTACCGTGAGCGGGTGCGCCGGAACCAGTCAGACACCGTAAAACCGTCAAGAGGGTCAAACATGGCATCACGTGTGTTCCGCTCCACTGCCCTGATCGCCGTGGTCGGGGCCGGGCTTCTGAGCGCTGCGTGCACGATTCCGACCGAGACTGCCGAGGCCACGACTTCGGTCGAGGTGTCTCCGCTGAGCACTGTCGCCGCTGACGTCCCCGCTGCGCTCACCGGCAAGGTCGTCTTCCTCGATCCCGGGCACAGCGGGGCGAACGACGACAGCATCAACACCCAGGTCCCCACGGGCCGCGGCGGCACCAAGAACTGCCAGACCACCGGCACCAACACCGATGCCGGGTTCCCCGAGCACACCTTCAACTGGGAAGTCGCGAGCCTGGTCAAGAGCGAACTCGAAGGCCAAGGCGCCACAGTGGTCCTGAGTCGACCGGACGACATCAGCGTCGGATCTTGCGTTGACGCACGCGCCGAAGCTGCCAATTCCTCCGGCGCCGACGTAGTGGTGAGCATTCACGCGGACGGCGCAGCAGCCGCAGCCGAGGGCTTCCACGTCTGCTACTCCGCGCCCCCGCTGAACGCGGTGCAGGCAGGCCCGTCCGTCACCTTTGCCGAAACCATGCGCGACTCACTCGTCACGGCCGGACTCACCCCGTCGACCTACATCGGTGACGACGGGCTGGCACCACGCGCCGATCTGACGGGACTCAATCTGTCGCAGCGGCCGTCGATTCTGGTCGAACTCGGCAACATGCGAAATGCCGACGAGGCAGCGCGCATGACGAGCCCGGACGGTCAGCAGGAATATGCGTCCGCCGTCACCAGCGGAGTCACCGCCTTCCTCACAACCCCCTGACCTGTCTTCTGTGGAGAAATTCCACTTGTCCACAGGTATGTCGGCACCGCCGAGGTAGCCCGCTCACCTGGATACGGTTCTGCCATGGGGCCGATACTTCAGGTAGATTTCGCTGCTCTGCAGCAACTTTCAGCTGATCTGTCTCGAATTGCGGATCAGATCTCGGGGATCGATTCCGCCGGCCCGATTTTCGAAGCCGCGGCGGCCCTGAACTCGTCCGCTGTCGCGGCTGTGTCGACTGGGAATGCCGGCGTCATCGCCGACGCGTACCGGCACCTGGCTACGCAATTGGGACTCATGGCGTCGGGAACCGCTGCCGCAGCACGTCTGTACGACGCTGCCGAGGGCGAAGTGGTGTCCGAACTGCGCGGAGCCTACTGATGCGGCCCACCGTCTCTCAGCTTCGAACGTGGTCACCGGAGAAATTGCGCACAAGCGCTTCGGAACTGATCGACATCGACCGGCAGATCGAAGTTCTCGGCAATGACGCCGGACGCAGCATCGACGCCGTCCGCGAATTCTGGCAGGGACAAGCGTCGAGCGCGGCGGCAGTGCAGTGGTCTGGCATCTCGCTTTCCTCGTCGCGGCTGTCGATTGCAGTTCGCGTAGTTGCGGATCTGTATGCCGGAGCGTCCAATACGATCGGTGCGGCGCGAAGATCAGTTCTGGACCTGGTCGAGGAGGCGACTCTCGAACACGGCTTGACGGTGTCAGACAGTGGAGCGGTATCGGCACCTGAGACGAAGCAGCCGTGGAATCTGGCCGACGCCATGCAAGATTCCGAAAACGACACGGCTGCAAAGGTTTTTCAGCAGAAGATCTCCACTGCATTGACGGCACTCGACGACGAAGACAACCGGGCCGCGACTGCTCTGGGTGCGGCATTCCGAGAGATCGGATCACTCCTTGGCAATCAGCCTGATCGCCTCGACCGCACTGTCCTCGACATCCTCGACGGGAGGTCGACACTCCCCGGGACACCAACGGAGCTACACCGACTCTGGGAATCGCTCACGCCCAACGAGAAACACGCGTTGGCGAGGTGGGATCCGTCCATCGGTAGCCGGGACGGCCTTCCCGCTCTGGACCGGGACTACTACAACCGGCGGTACCTCTCTGCGCTCGAGCAGTTACCGGATCGAACGGTAGCTGCCGGATACACGGCCGTGCGCGGCGAACTTCGACCGGACACGTTCCTTCTCTCGGTCACGGATGGGCATGCCGTCGTGGCAGTCGGTAATCCCGATGCCGCCGGCAACGTCGCAACACTGGTTCCCGGAACCGGCTCCGGGCTGTCGGGCGTCGGCGGAGACCTGCAACGAACCAAGGCCATGTACGACGCGTCCGTCAGGGCAGCACCGACGGAAGCCACATCAGTGATCCTGTGGTCCGGATACGACGCTCCCCCAGGCATTCCCGACGCAGCCTCGGATCGGTACGCCAACTCCGCAGCGCCGAGGCTCGACAGCTTCCAGGACGGGTTACGAACCTCGCATGACGGCCCGCCTTCGCACAACGTGGTGATCGGTCATTCCTACGGCAGCACCGTCGTCAGTGCCGCGACTACCCGTGGCGCTTCTCTCGACGTCGATGAACTGGTTTTTGTCGCAAGCCCCGGCGTCGATGCCGAGCGCGTGAACGAACTGAGCCTGGACGGCGTCGACTCGGCCGAGATGGCTCGCCATGTTCATTCGACGACGGCCTTCTGGGATCCGGTCCAATTGATCCCCACGATCCTCGGAGTCCACGGGTTCGACCCGTCGGATCCGGAATTCGGCGCGCAGGTATTCACCGGATCTCCCGGGGAGCCTGGGTTCGGAGTTCACAGCGATTACTGGGAAAGCGGAAACCCCGCACTCACCGAATTCGGACGGATCATTACCGGCCCATGAAAGAAGGCGCCGTACCGGTGAAGGTACGACGCCATCTCGGTGATGCAGGATCGGTTAGACGAGTTCGCGCTTGAGGTTGTCCAGGACCTGGGCCTGGATGCGCTGCAGACCCTTCGGAGCGAACGTGCGCTCGAAGAAGCCGCCGATACCGGTGGCACCCTGCCACTGGGTGAGCGTCGTCACCGTCGTTCCGGTGCCGTTGGGGGCAACGGTCCAGGTGGTGACGAGGCTGGAGTTCGCGTCCTTCTCGGTGATGACGTTGCCGTCGACCGTCACTGTCGCCTTGACGTTGCGCGAGCGCTTTTCCGTCGCCTTGAGCGTCCACTGCGCGACGGTTCCGTCACCCTGGCCACCTTCGACGACCTTGTAGTCGAGGTACTGCTCGGACAGGATTCGCGGGCGAACCGTCTCGTAGTCCGAGAGCGCCGCGAGCACCTTGTCGGGTGCTGCTGTGACGACTGTCGAACTCATTGCATTGACCTGACCCATATGCCCTACGTCTCCTTGCTCGACCAACGCGGCTCGATACCGCGAATGACTACCCGAATCCGCTCGAACTGCGCAGATATTCCTTTCCATACTGCCTGCTGCGCCCGGGTATCTCGACCATCTACCCATTCCGTGTGAGCTGGTTCACCACTCGGAGCATTTACCGAGTTCGATTGCAACAACTCGATCAAATTCGGGCATTAATACCCCTCCGGATAGCTTGCACACGCAACTACCGATAGCGTCAGGGTGTGACTCTCTCGTTCAATGGGGTAGTTCAGAAGTTAGATCGAATCCGGACAAAGCAAGGCCCGGGTTCCGATGCTGCGCGTGAAATGGGGTTCGAGCAGCACAGAGAAGGCGTCGAACGCCTACTCGCGTCATACCGCGCCATTCCCGCCGATGCTTCTGTACGCCTGGCAAAGAAGACATCCAATCTGTTCCGCGCTCGCGCCAAGACGTCGGCCCCCGGCCTCGACGTCAGCGGTCTGGCAGGTGTCATCGCCGTCGATGCGCAGGCGCGCACAGCCGACGTCGCCGGCATGTGCACGTACGAGGACCTCGTCGACGCGACGCTGCCCTACGGGCTGGCGCCCCTGGTCGTGCCTCAACTCAAGACCATCACCCTGGGCGGTGCGGTGACCGGCCTGGGCATCGAGTCCACCTCGTTCCGTAACGGCCTGCCGCACGAGTCGGTACTCGAAATCGACGTACTGACCGGAAGCGGCGAGATCATCACCGCAACACCGGACGGCGAACACGCCGAACTGTTCTTCGGTTTCCCCAATTCCTACGGCACCCTTGGCTATTCGACGCGATTGAAGATCGCACTCGAACCCGTCAAGAAGTACGTCGCCTTGCGCCACGTGCGCTTCGATTCGTTGAAGAAGCTCGAAGAAACGATGGATCGCATCGTCACCGAACGCGAGTACGACGGGATCGCCGTCGACTATCTCGACGGGGTGGTCTTCACCGATTCCGAGAGCTACCTCACACTCGGCGTGCAAACCGACGAGGAAGGCCCGGTCAGCGATTACACCGACCAGGACATCTTCTACCGGTCGATCCAGCATTCGTCACTCACCCAGCCCAAGACGGATCGCTTGACCATTCGCGACTACCTGTGGCGCTGGGACACCGACTGGTTCTGGTGCTCACGAGCTTTCGGTGCACAGAACCCGAAGATCCGGCGCTTCTGGCCCAAGCAGTACCTGCGCAGCAGCTTCTACTGGAAGCTGATCGCCCTCGACCACAAGTACGACATCGGAGATCGCCTCGAAAAGCGCAAGGGCAAGCCCCCGCGCGAACGCGTCGTCCAGGACGTCGAGGTACCCATCGAACGAACCGCGGACTTCGTCTCGTGGTTCCTCGAGGAAGTCCCGATCGAACCACTGTGGTTGTGCCCGTTGCGTCTTCGTGAGCCAAGCCCTGCCGCCGCTTCTGCATCACGGCCGTGGCCCCTCTACCCCCTCGAACCCAAGCGCACCTACGTCAACATCGGCTTCTGGTCTTCGGTGCCGATCGTTCCCGGTGAGCGCGAGGGGGCAGCAAATCGACTGATCGAAGAAAAGGTCAGCGATTTCGACGGACACAAATCGCTCTACTCCGACTCCTACTACTCGAAGGAAGACTTCGAGGAGCTGTACTACGGCGGCGACCGGTACATCGGACTCAAGGAACGCTACGACCCGAAATCCCGTTTATTGGATCTATTCTCTAAGGCGGTGCAACGTAAATGACCACGTTCAAAGACTCCAAAAGCCAGGACAAGCTCTCTATTGCCGAGATTCTCGAGACGCTTTCCGACGGCATGCTGCCGCTTCGATTCACCGCGTACGACGGCAGCACCGCCGGCCCCGAAGATGCCGACTACGGACTGCACCTCAAGTCGACTCGCGGAACCACTTATCTCGCAACAGCTCCCGGTGACCTCGGCATGGCCCGCGCGTACGTCTCCGGCGATCTCGAAGCCGAGGGTGTCCACCCCGGTGATCCGTACGAGATCCTGCGCATCATGGGTGACGAACTCCACCTCAAGCGCCCGTCCGCACTGACGCTCGCCAGCATCACGCGCTCCCTGGGCTGGGATCTGTTGCGGCCCATCGCCCCGCCGCCCCAGGAACATCTCCCTCGCTGGCGTCGCGTCGCAGAAGGACTGCGTCACTCCAAGACTCGTGACGCCGAAGTCATCCATCACCACTACGACGTCTCCAACACCTTCTACGAGTACGTCCTCGGCCCGTCCATGACGTACACCTGTGCCGCTTACGACAATGCGGAACAGACGCTCGAAGAAGCCCAGGAGAACAAGTACCGCCTGGTGTTCGAGAAGCTCGGACTCCAGAAGGGTGATCGACTTCTCGACATCGGCTGCGGCTGGGGCTCGATGGTCCGCTACGCGGCCAGGCGCGGCGTCAAGGTGATCGGCGTGACTCTCTCTCGCGAGCAAGCGGATTGGGCACAGAAGGCCATCGAGGACGAGGGCCTCGCCGATCTCGCCCAGGTCCGTTTCTCCGACTACCGCGACGTGGCCGAGACCGGATTCGACGCAGTGTCCTCCATCGGCCTGACCGAGCACATCGGCGTCGGAAACTACCCGGCGTACTTCGAGTTCCTCAAGGGCAAGCTGCGTGAGGGTGGGCGTCTGCTCAACCACTGCATCACCCGTCCGGACAATCGAAGCAGCGCCAAGGCAGGCGGATTCATCGACCGGTACGTATTCCCTGACGGGGAGCTCACCGGTTCGGGTCGCATCATCTCCGAGATCCAGAACGTCGGCCTCGAGGTGCGTCATGAAGAGAACCTGCGCGAGCACTACGCACTGACGCTCGCCGGATGGTGCCAGAATCTCGTCGACAACTGGGACGCGTGCGTCGCCGAGGTCGGCGAAGGAACCGCCCGCGTCTGGGGCCTGTACATGGCCGGCTCACGACTCGGGTTCGAGCGCAATGTCGTTCAGCTGCACCAGGTTCTGGCCGTGAAGCTCGGCCCCAAGGGTGAGGCGCATGTGCCGCTTCGCCCGTGGTGGAAGGCCTAGGGGCAAAGCCCCTGTGCGCCTTTTTGGTAGTCGGCACTACCAAAAAGGCGCACAGGTGCCGCAGGCACCCGACTGCGTCCTCACCCAACCTCCCCGCCGCAAGACCGTCTCCACTTCATGTGCAACCTGGCACGGGGTCTTCATCACCTCGTCGAATCCGTAGACCAACCGCGGACGACCTGCCAGCTCTGCCGCATTGTCACGGCGGCGATCACGAAATGCCACTTCGGCCATGGAATGCGCCCACCGACCGTCGAGACGCACGATCAGCGGCACATTGACTTCGCTGTAATCGCAGTCCTCGTACAGCGTGCGGCCGTCGACGCGGACCGGAGACTGGCGTCTGGCCGACGGCAACCCGTGCGCCTGCTCCACGTCGACCGCATAGTGGTATTCGAGCGTTGACTGCACCCCGTCTGCCAGGAGTCGTACCGCATCGGAAAGCGCGCCCTTGAATCGATGTGGTGTTCGTTCGTCAATCCGACGACGCACATCGTTCAACGGAATTCGCGCATTTGTCACCGTGGTGATGAGTGAAACGTAGGCGCTTCGCGCTGTGGATTCGGCGGTCGCAAGATCAATCGCGGTATCCGCCCGCGACGTTCGAGGTATGACTGACGGCACGCCGATGTATCGGTGGGCTCGGGATCGGTGGACGACTACCCCGGGGTGAACCACGCCACCCACTCTGACAAGTGCACCCGACGTTCGCGCTGGAACTCGGCGGATTGTCGCGGACTGACAGCGAGCGGACTTGCCGTAGGGCACGGTGACATGGACTGGCTTGTCTGCGTCGATGCGACGCATTCCCCATTCCTCAGCTGCAGTGTCGTGGCTCAGAATCGCTTGCGCGCCACCATAAAGCCAAGCGGCGTTCAAGATCATTTCTCTGGTGAGCGGGCCAGCGGTCACTGCATACACGCCTTGTAGAACGCGCTGCCATTCGCCGCGGTCCAGAAAGTTCCGCAGCATCCCTCGGTTGTATCCGAATGACGAGAGTTGCTGTTGCCGTACCAGACCGGATTGCGCATCGAGAATCCGGAGAAACTCGCTTCCACCATGAGACGTAGTCATGGCACCAAGCGTCAGGCCGAACTCCGACAGGACTGACGTGAAATTCGCTGTCGGAGTTCGTCTGTGGATATCTCACAAGCTGGGGATAAACCCCTGTGCGCCTTTTTGGTAGCCGTAACTACCAAAAAGGCGCACGGGGCTATGCCCCTAGCGAAGCCGGCGGGGTGAACCGCGGGCCGTACTGCGCAGCGAGTTCCTTTGCGCGAGCGACGAAGCCGGCCGTGCCGCCCTCGTAACCGACGATGAACTGGTGAACGCCACCGGTCCAGGCCGGGAATCCGATGCCCATGATGGAGCCGATGTTGGCGTCCGCCGTGGTGATCAGGACGTTCTCGTCGAAGCACTTCTGCGTCTCGATCGCCTCGATGAACAGCATGCGGTCGATGAGGTCCTGGATCGGGGCGTCGGAGGTTCCGGAGTTGAAGTTCTCGCGGAGTCCGGACCACAGGCCGGTGCGCTTGCCCTCTGCGTAATCGTAGAAGCCGGCTCCACCGAGCTTGCCCTTACGATCGAACTTCTCGACGAGGGTGTTGATGACCTCGCCGGCCGGATCTGCCGGCAGTTCCTTGCCTTCGGCCTTGGCGGCGTCGGCAGATTCCTTGCGGATCTTCTGCATGAGGGTGAGGTTGAGCTCATCCGAAAGCTGAAGCGGCGCAGCCGGGTAACCGGCCTGCATACCGGCCTGCTCGATGGTGGCAGGCTCGACGCCCTCGGCGAGCATGCCGATGGCCTCGTTGATGAAGGTTCCGATGACACGCGAGGTGAAGAAGCCACGCGAGTCGTTGACCACGATCGGCGTCTTGCGGATCGCCTGGACGTAGTCGAACACGCGAGCCAGAGTCTCGTCGGAAGTCTTCTCACCGCGGATGATCTCCACCAGCGGCATCTTGTCGACGGGCGAGAAGAAGTGGATGCCGATGAAGTCTTCCTGACGCTTCACGCCGGTGGCGAGACCCGTGATGGGCAGCGTCGAGGTGTTCGAGCCCAGCAGTGCCTTGGGATCGACGATGTCCTCGATCTCCTGGAACACCTTGTGCTTGAGTTCCTGGCTCTCGAAGACTGCTTCGATGACGAAGTCGACGCCGGCGAAATCTGCCGGGTCAGACGTCGGGGTGATCTTGGCAAGGAGTGCGTCGGACTTCTCCTGCGTGGTCTTGCCGCGCGAGAGTGCCTTGGCCTCAATGCCTTCGGCGTACGCCTTGCCCTTGTTGGCAGCCTCGATGCTGACGTCCTTGAGGACGACGTCGAAGCCTGCCTTGGCGGAGACGTACGCGATGCCCGCGCCCATCATGCCCGCGCCGAGGACACCGACCTTCTTGATGGTGGACTTCTCGATGCCTGCCGGACGTGAACCGCCGCCGTTGATCGACTGCAGGTCGAAGAAGAACGCCTGGATCATGTTCTTCGCGACGCGGCCGGTCACCAGCGAGGTGAAGTAGCGAGCCTCGATGAGCAGCGCGTTGTCGATGTCGACCTGCGAACCCTCGACGGCTGCGGCCATGATGGCGCGCGGAGCCGGCATCGGAGCGCCCTTGAGCTGCTTACGCAGGTTCGCGGGGAACGCCGGAAGGTTGGCAGCGAATGCCGGAGTGGACGGAGTTCCGCCAGGGATCTTGTAGCCCTTGACATCCCACGGCTGAACGCCGCCTTCGGGGTTGGCCTTGATCCATGCCTTCGCAGCCGGAACCAGCTCCTCTACCGAGCCGACGACCTCGTCGATGAGGCCGACTTCCTTGGCCTGAACGGGTCCACGCTGCTGCCCCTGGAGCAGGACGCCCATGAGCGCGTTCTGCAGGCCGAGCATCCGCACGGTACGCACGACGCCGCCGCCGCCGGGCAGCAGGCCGAGGGTGACCTCGGGCAGGCCGATCTTGACGCCCTTGACGTCTGCCGCGATGCGGTGGTGGGTCGCGAGAGCGATCTCGAGGCCA